>LUYR01000430.1 GCA_001603335.1 Rhodospirillales bacterium Alpha_05
GCCTGGGGCATCGCCACGGTGCCGATGGTGGCGGCGGTCGCCACCGACGAGCCGGAGGTGGCGGAGAAGAACGTCGCGGTGCCGATGTTGGCGTGCAACAGGCCGCCCGGCATCCACGACAGCCAGGCTTCGAGCGCGCCGTAGGTCATCCGCGCGATGCCGCTGCGCACCAGGATTTCGCCGAGCAGGATGAACAGCGGGATCGCGATCAGGAGGAAACTGTCGGAGGCCGACCACAGCACTTCGCCCAGCGCGCGGTGCAGCGGGAAGCGGGAGTAAGTCTCGCTCAGGAACATCGCGAGGCCCATCAGCGACGCCGCGATCGGAATCGACAGCAGCATCAGCACGATCAAAACGACGAAGGCGACCCCGATCATGATCCCAACCCCTCGGCGCTCGGCGCCTCTTCCTCGATCTGTTCGTCGATGGTGGAGCCGCCCGCGAGGCGGCGCAGGGTTTCGCTATCGCCGCAGATCGCAGCAAGGGAAACCCTGAGCATCAGCAGCACCACGGTAAAGGCGAACCACAGCCAGCCGCCGACCCAGAGGATCTGCGGAACCCACATCGGCGTGTGCAGCGGGGTGTTGGAGACGGTTTCGCGGGTGAGGGATTCGTCGAACACCCCCCAGGCCGCCTGCGCCGCGAACACCGCGAACACCGCGAGACTCCCCATCGCCAGCAGGTCGAGCGCCTGCCGCCCCCGGGTGCCGAGCCGCACGTAGGCGGCATCGATGCGGATGTGGGCCTTGTGGAACAGCGCGTAGGCGAAGCTCCAGCTCGCCGCGATGCCGAGCACGTAGCCGGAATATTCGAAGCTGAGGCCGAGGCCGCGGCCAAGCAGCCGCCGCATCAGGATCTCGACCACGATCAGCGCGACCATCATCAGGAGAAGTGCGCCGCCCGCCCAGGCGAGCCCGCGCGAAACGCGCTCGGCCCTGGCGATAATGGCATCGAGACATCGGAGCATCGGCGATGTGTCCTCAAGTCGGAAGAAAAGGCCGGAACCGGGCGGACCCGGTTCCGGCGCGAAGAGGTATCAGGGCTTCTTGGCGACCAGGCCGACGGTCTTGCCGACGGTGTCGTTCCACTTGGTCACGTACGCGGCGTCGGTCCGGCCCGCCCAGTTCGGCAGGACCTTCTCGGTGAGCAGCTTGCGCGCCAGGGCGACGTCGGCGTCGGAGACCGGAACCAGCTTCATCGTGCCGGGCTTGCCGTGCTTGCAGGCGGGCTCGCCGATGCCGGTGAGGCAGGCGATGCCCTGCTGGCTGTCTTCCTTCGCGGCTTCCCACGCCGGAGCCTCGAACTTCTCCTCGACTTCCTTAGTCAGGAACGCCTGGGTATCCTTGTCGAGGCTCTTCCACTTCTTCAGCGAAATCGCGGTGACGACGTCGTCCCAGCCGCCCATCGGCATCGGGTAGAGCACCTTCGAGACTTCATGCCAGCCCGAGGAATAGCCCGAGAGGCTGCCGGTGACGGCGCAGTCGATCACGCCGCGCTGCAACGCGCCCGGGACTTCGGAGAACGCCATGGTGACGCTTTCCGCCCCTACCGCGTGGAGGAATTCCGCCGCCGAGCCGCCGCTCGAGCGCACCTTCAGGCCCTTCATGTCGGCGAGGCCCTTGATCTCGGCGTTGCAGAAGAGAATCTGGCCGGGGTACGGCACCACCGCCAGGACGTGGGCGTCGAAGCGTTTGCCGAAGGATTCGTCGAGCACCGGCTTGTAGGCCATCGCGACTTTCTTGGCGGTGGCGGGGTCCTGGGCGAGCATCGGAATGTCGAGGCCCTCGACTTCCGGCGCGTCGGCGACGGTGTAGTCGGCAACCGTCGCGCCGATGTCGAAGACGTTCTTGGCGAGGATGCGATAAACTTCCGCGCCCTTGAGGCCCATCTGGTCGAAGGTGGTCACCTCGACCTTGATCTTGCCCTTGGAATCCTCGGGCAGGGTCTTGCCCCAGAAGGGCTGTTCGAACTGCTTGTAGAGGGTGAGACCGCTCCAGCTTCCGACGTAGGTGAAGCTCGCGCCCTTCATCTCCGCGCTCGCCGCCGCCGATCCGCACACCGTGGCGATCGCCACGGATGCCATCAAACCTTTCCAGCCACGCATTCTTGCCTCCTTGTTCGATTTTTTCAGGAAACGCAAAACTCCACCTCCGCAACGCCGTCGGTGATCGCGGCGTTACGGATATCGGTTATCAGCATGTGGCCCGGGTCGTGGGCGATGGCAAACGGCAGGGCCGCCTTTTCCAGCACCGCCTGCGGCGTCACGCCGCACGCCCAGAACACCGGCACCTCGCCCGCCCCGATCGGCACCGCGTCGCCGTACTCGGGCCGCGAGATGTCGCGGATGCCGATCGACGCCGGATCGCCGAAGTGAACCGGCGCGCCGTGGGCCAGGGGCATCTTGTCGGACAGGCAGATCGCGCGGATCGCGTCCGCCGGGGTGAAGGGACGCATGCTCACCACCAGCGGCCCGGCAAAGCGGCCGCGCGGCGCGGTGGCCAGCGTGGTCTTGTACATCGGCACGTTGCAGCCGCAGTCGATGTGCCGCACCGGCAGTCCGGCGTCGCGCAGGGCGTGCTCGAAGCTGAACGAGCAGCCGAGGACGAAGGTGACGAGATCGTCGCGCCAGACCTTGGCGAGGTCGGTCACCCGCTCCACCGCCACGCCGTTCTTGAAGATCTTGTAGCCGCAGACGTCGCTGCGGATATCGAGGTCGTCCGCGACGCCCGGAACCGTCACCGCGCCCGGCTCGGAGACCCCAAGCAACGGGCAGGGCTTGGGGTTGGCCTTGCAGAATTCGAGAAAGTCACCCGCGAATTCGCGCGGGATGATCGCGAGGTTGGCCTGGACGAAACCGTCCGCCATGCCCGCCGTGGGCGCGTCGAGTTCGCCGCTGCGGATCAGCCTGCGCACCTCGGCGGCGGTCATTCCCCGTAAATGTGATGGGTCGATGGACTTCATCGCGCTCTCCATGCTCCGTCTGGATGTCATGGTGACAAAAGCGATCGATCACGTCCAAGTGCGAATCCTGATGTACTCCGATCAGGATTGCCTATTGCTTAGGCTTTAGCTCCGAGTGCTCATTTGCTGTGCGATAAGCGAGGTCGCAGACCGCGCGCGGCAGCGAGGTGTCGCTGGCGTGGGGGAACGACGCGGTGAAAGTGAGCGCGGGCAAATCCACCGCCACCCGGAGCGGCACCAGTTCGCCCGCATCGAGCTCGCGCTGCACCACATCGCGCGGCAGGGCGCAGACGCCGATGCCGTCCACCGCCATGCGAATGATCGTCGCGATCGACGAGCTGTTGTGGATGCGCGGCCGCAGGCCCGCGGCGCGGAACAGGGTTTCGAGGTCCATGTGCGGCCGCGAGCTGCGCGGGAAGGTGATCACCGGAATCTGCGCCAGTTCCTCGAGCTGGAGCACGCCCTGCGGCAGTGCGAGGCGCGGGCTGCCGAGCCAGACCAACGGATAGGTGCCGAGCGGCAGGTTCTCGATGTCGGGATTGGCGACCGGGCCCATCAGGAAGGCGATGTCGATCTCGCGCGCGGTGAGGCGGCGCAAGAGGTTCACCGTGATGTCGATGTCGAGCTCGAGAGAGAGCGCCGGATAGGTCTGCGCCAGGCGTTCGATCAGATGCGGCAGCCAGGTGTGGACGATGGTTTCCACCACGCCCAGCACGATCGTGCCCTGGATCGCCGCCGGATCGCCGATCTTGGTCTCCATCTCGCCCTTGAGCGCGAGGATGCGTTCGGCGTAGGGGATCAGGTCGCGGCCCTTCGGCGTCAGCGCCACGGCGCGGGCGTTGCGCTCGAACAGCCGCACCCCGAGCTCCTCCTCCAGACCGCGGATACGCGCCGACACCGATGGCTGGGTGGTGTTGAGGCGGTCCGCCGCGAGACGAAAGCCGCCGAGCCGGGCGATCCAGAGAAAGGTTTCGAGGGCACGAAAATCCATGGGCGGCGGACCTGACCGGGAAAATACCCGAGGAGTGTAGAGGGAACCCGGACTAAGGAAAAGCGCCGCCTGGATTTTTCGGCGCGCGCAGAATTTCGCGCACCGGAAAAAGACCACGCCGAATGTAATGGTATAGCATTTGACGCTTGACCGACGCGCGCGCCGGGATTTATACCCGCGTTCAACTGTTGGTGTCCCGGGACCGCCCCGGGATGAAAAGGGAATCCGGTGCGGCGTGCCCGACACGCCTATTCCGGAGCTGCCTCCGCAACTGTAAGCGGCGAGCGCGCGATCACATACCGCCACTGGGAAACCGGGAAGGCCGATCGCAACGCCCAGACCCGCGAGCCAGGAGACCTGCCGATGGACGTCGCTCGACCGGATGCGGAGGCATGCGGAGGACGGTCTTTCAACCGTTGCGGTGACGTGAATTTCGCGCCGCAGCGGGGATTCCCCCCAATTGCGGCATCGGCTTTCCGGAACGCGGTGGACGCCCGCGTTCGCAATGGGGGACTACCATGCGCTCACCTTCCCGCCTCGCCCTGCTCGCGACGATCTCCCTCGCAGCCCTCGCCACCCCCGCCCTTGCGGCGGAAAACCTCGGCACGATGACGGTCTCGGCCAACCGCACCGCCACCGACATCGCCCACAGCGGCAGTTCGGTCACGGTGATCACCGCCGAGGAGATCGAAAAGAAGCAGGCGGCCACCGCGCTGGACGCGATCAAGGATGTGCCGGGCCTTCATATTGCGACTTCCGGCGGCAGTGGCAAAACCACCTACCTGTCGATGCGCGGCATCACCTCCAAGGGCATCCTGATTCTGATCGATGGCGTCAACGTCGCCGACCCCGCAGCGACCCAGACCATCTACGACCTGACCAACCTGTCCGCCGACAACATCGAACGCATCGAAGTGCTGCGCGGCAACCAGAGCACCCTCTATGGTTCGGAGGCGATGGGCGGGGTGATTTCGATCACCACCAAGAGCGGTAAGGGCGAGGGCAAGATCGTCACCGGGGAAACCGGCGTCGAGTGGGGCAGCCGCGGAACCGGCAAGGCGTTCGTCAACGCGCGAGGCGAAACCGGCAGGGTCTACTACAGCGGCGGCGTCTCCGGCTTCACCACCCAGGGCTTCGATATTTCGAAGAGCGGCCCCAACGAGGCCGACGGCAACAAGACCGGCACCGCCAACCTCCGCGTGGGCTCGGATCTGATCACCGATGTCGGCCCCCTCGACCGCCTCAACCTCGAAGTCTCGGGCCGCTACCTCAAGGCGTCGCCGGAGTACGACGGCTGGGGCAGCAACGCCGCGGTCGACGACGATTCGCACGGTCGCACCATCGAGCAATCGGGCAAGCTTGCGACCACCATCGACCTCTTCGATGGCGTGCTCTCGAACAGCCTCTCGGCGGCACAGTCGAAGACCCGCCGCGACTACGACGACGCAACCTACGGCAAAACCTTCTATAACGGCGAGATCACCAAGTACGAGTACCAGGGCACGCTCAAGCCGATCGATCACAACACCTTAGTGTTCGGCGCGGATCACCGCCGCGACCACATGGTCTCCAACGCGATTTCGCCCAAATCCGTGACCAACGACGGCGCATTCGCCAACTACATCCTTGGGCTTCTCGACGACGACCTGACGCTGTCCGCGGGCGTCCGCCACGACGACAACGAAACCTTCGGCGGCCATACCACTTGGCGCACCACCGCGAGCTATCGGATTCCCGATGCCGGCACCCGCCTGCACGCCAGCTATGGCACCGGCTTCCGCGCGCCCAGCCTCTACGAGCTTTACGAAACCGCCTGGGGAACCGGCAATCCAGACCTCAAGCCGGAAAAGAGCAAGGGTTACGACGTCGGTTTCGAGCAAAGCATCCTCGACGACCGCGTCACTTTCGGCTCGACGTTCTTCAACAACCGCCTGAAAAACGCGATTCTCGCCAATTCGAGCACCGGCTGGCAGAACGAAAACATCGCCTCGGCGCGCACCTACGGCTTCGAGAACAGCTTCACCGCAGAGATCACCAGCGAACTCTCGCTCACCGTCAACCACACCTACACCCAGGCCCGCGACAACGACACCGGCCGGGTGCTGCCCAACCAGCCGCACCACACCGGCAACGCACGCCTCGACTACACGCCCGGCGAGGTCTCCGGTCTCGACACCTGGGTCGCGACGCGCACCGCCACCTGGAGCTATGACAACGGCACCTCCTCCTACCTCGGCGGGTACCTCGTCTGGGATTTGGGTGCGTCGTATGCGATCAACGACTGGGCGACCGTCTACGGTCGCCTCGAAAACATCGCGGACAAGACCTACGAAACCAAGGGCGGCTACGCCGAGGGCGGCCGCGCCGGGTTCGTCGGCGTGCGCGCCAAGTTCTGATCCGGCCCACGGCGGGGCGGATTCTACGTCACCCGACCCGCCGC
>LUYR01000431.1 GCA_001603335.1 Rhodospirillales bacterium Alpha_05
GATCTATCGCCGACTGGTGGCGCGGCAGGCCGTGGGCGTCGTTGCCGGGCCAGTAGCCGCCGACCTTGAGGCCGACGGCGGGCAGGCCGCGCAGCAGCCCCGACTTCATCGAAAACGTCTCGCCGTCGTTGAGGCCGCGCCCGATCACCACCGGGTTGACCGACCCGCTGCCGTCGGCGGCGGCAATCAGCGCGGCCTTGATCGCGTCGAACGCGATTGCGCGGTCGATCAGCTGCATGCAGGTCTCGGAGGGAATCACGACGGGGGCGGGCATAGGGGAACTCCTGGATTGTGGACCAGGGTTAAGATAGGGCCTTCCGCGCGAATGCGGAACTCGGCGGTTGTCGGAGCCGCACTTCGGCGGCAAGATCGAGCCTGTTTTCCCCCATTGAAGGACCGATCATGACCGCCACGCTCGCTGACCTCGCCACTCCGGTGCTGCTCCTCGACGGCTTCAAGGTCGCGCGCAACCTGGAGCGGATGCGCGCCCACCTCGCACCGCACGGCGTGGTGCTGCGGCCGCACATGAAGACCGCGAAGTCGGTGGCGGTGATGCGGGATCTGGTCGGTGGGCCGGAGACGCCGATCACCGTCTCGACTCTCAAGGAGGCGGAAGTCTACGCCAACGCCGGGGTCAAGGACATCACCTACGCCGTCGGCATCTCGCCCGACAAGCTCGACCGCGTCGCGGCGCTGCGCAAATCCGGCTGCAATCTCTCGGTGATCCTCGATTCCGTCGACGCGGCGAAGGCGGTTGCGGCGAAGTCGCGCGAGACCGGCGACGCGATCCCGGCGCTGATCGAACTCGACGCCGACGGCCACCGCGCCGGGTTGCAGTCGAGCCGGGGAGAGGAACTGGTGGACATCGCCCGCGCCCTGGTGGACGGCGGCGCGGCGCTCAAGGGCGTGCTCGTCCACGCCGGGGAATCCTACGCGGTGCCGGGCGAGGCGGCGATCGTCGAAGCCGCCGAGGTGGAACGCCGCACCGCAGTCGGCGCGGCGGAAAAGCTGCGCGCCGCGGGCTTGCCGTGCCCGACGGTGTCGGTCGGCTCGACGCCGACCGCGATTTACGGCAAGGACTTCACCGGCATCACCGAGGTCCGCGCCGGGGTGTTCATGTTCTTCGACCTGGTGATGGAGGGCTTGGGCGTGTGTAGCCTCGACGACATCGCGGCGGGGGTGCTCGCCACCGTGATCGGCCACCAGCCGGAGAAGGGTTGGACCCTGATCGACGCGGGCTGGATGGCGATGTCGCGCGACCGCGGCACCTCGGCGCTGCCCCTCGACCAGGGCTACGGCGTTGTCTGCGACCCGCTGGGCAAGCCCTACCCCGACCAGATCGTGATCAAGGCGAGCCAGGAGCACGGCATCATCGCCGCGCGCCCGGGCAGCAGCGCCAAGCCCCTCGACTTGCCCCTGGGCGCGAAGGTGCTGGTCCTGCCCAACCACGCCTGCGCCACCGCCGCGCAATACGACGCCTACGTGATGACCGACGCCCGCCGCCCCGGCGAAGTGCTCGGCACGGCGGCACGCTTCAGGGGCTGGTAAGGCTCAAGCCGCGCGCTCTCCGGCCTTTTTGCGCCGCGCCTCGGCGAGGAGCGGCGCAAGGGTCTCCGCGCGCTTGTCGTAGGTGTGCTCGGCGAGCAGCCGCTCCAGGGCGCGCTCGCCGATCGCCTTCGCCTGCTCCGGGGTGAGGGTGTCGAGGGCTTCGACCACGTCGTCGGCGTCGCGCGCCACCAGCACCTCCTTTCCCGGAGTGAGGAACATCTCGATGCCGCGCCAGACGTCGGTGATCAGGCATGCGCCCGCGCCCGCCGCCTCGAACAGGCGCGGCGAGGGGCAGAACCCGGTCGCCGCCAAGCCCGCGCGGTTGACGTTGAGCACCGCGCGCGCCGAGGCATTGAAGGCGTTGTGGAGGTCGGTGCCGAGGTGGCCGAGCTTGGTCACCGAGGGCGGGCAGGGTTTGTCCTCCCATCCCGACCCGGCGACCAGGAACTTGCGGTCGGCCAAGCGATCGGCGGGTTCGAGGAAGTAGGTCTCGACCCGCTCCTCGCGGTCGGGCAGGCGGTTGCCGAGGAAGGCGAGGTCGCAGGCGAAGCGCGGGTCGGCAGACGCCGGGTGGTGGGTTTCGGGGTCGAGGCCGGTGTAGGCCATCGCGCACGTCTTCGCGCCGAGGCGGCGGAAGCCGTCTTCCACCGCCTTGCCGCCGCCCGCCGCGACCACGAGGTCGAGGCCGGGGAGGGCGACGCGCAGCGGATGGGTTTCGTCCTCGCCGATCTCGGCGAACGTCGCCGGGGCGTCCATGTCCCACCACAGCTTGAGCGCGTCGGGCCGCGCCGCAGCCAGCAAAGCGCCGAGCAGCGCCTCGTCGGCGTGGCCGACGCCGCTCGCCTTGATCACGATGTCGGCCTCCGCCGCCTCCGCCGCCGCCTGTTTCACACCGTCGTCGGTGGCGGGGTAGAGGGCGACGCGGCACCACGCCGGCGGATCGATGTCGCGGCGGTCGCGGCGCGCCGCGATGTCGGGCTCGTGGAAGGTGACGGCGAAGCCCTTGCGGCTGAGCGCGCCGAGGATGCCGCGG
>LUYR01000432.1 GCA_001603335.1 Rhodospirillales bacterium Alpha_05
GAACGGCCAGACGGCGGCGAGGGCGGCGATCAGGCAGCCAACCACCGTCGCCGCCAGCCGCACTTGGGCGGGCCTTGGCGGCATGGTGGTGATGAGCAGTCCGTCGTCGCGTTGCGCTTCCGTGGCCGCCATTCTTTCCGCTGATCTCCGCCGACGCTCACCGCCATATGGGAACCGGACCGAACGAGTCCAGTTTTCGGCGCGATAGCGTCACTTCTGGCCGAGGAAGTCGTCGAGCACCTTGGCCGCGTCCGGACCGGCCTTAGTCTTCCAGTCGGCCAGGGTTCCCTTGGCGGCGCTGCGCAGTGCGTTCATGACCGGCTGCGGCGGGTGCTCGTCGATGGTCACGCCGTTTTCCCGCATCCGCATGTAGTTTTCCGCCACGCGGGACTGGAGCAGGTTCCACTGGTGCGCGGTGGTGTCGTTGCCGGCGCGTTCGATCGCATCGCGGGTCGGGGCGTCGAGCGCCTTCCACTTGTCCAGCGACACGGTGCCGAACGACAGCGGTACGGCGTAGACGATTTCGGAGAAGTTCGGCAGATACTCCCAGAGCTTGCGCCCCGCGCCGCCGTCGCCCGAGGAAAGCACCGCGTTGATCTCGCCGCTTTGCAGCTTGGGCGTCAGATCGGCGTAGGAAATCACCGTCGCGGTCGCGCCGGCGGCGTTGAACATGTCGGTGCCGGTCTGGTCGTAGGTGCGGATCTTCAAGGCTTTCAGCGCCGTGACGCTGTCCACCGGCTTGGCCGCCCAGATGCCGCTCGGCGGCCACGGGGTGACGAACAGCAGCTTCTGGCCGCGTTCGGTGAACAGCTTGTCGTAGAGCGGCTTGGCCTTTTCGTAAAGCTTGCGCGAGTCCTCCGCCGAGGCGGCGACGAAGGGGAGGGAGGAGAGCAGGAACACCGGGCTTTCGCCGGAGAGCGCGCCGCCGAAGGAGTTCGCCATCGCGAACTTGCCGTCCTTCACCGCCGCGACCTGATCTTTCGACCGCAGGCCCGACTTCGCCCCCGGCATCGGCGTGATCACCACCGCGCCGCGGGTCGCGTCCGCCACCATCTTGGCAAAGTATTCGTCGGCCTGACCGGGGATCGCGGTGGCCGGGTATTCGTCGATCAATTCCCAGGTGACCGGGGACTGGGCGGAGGCCGTCATCGGTGCGGCGAGCGCACCCAGGATCAAAAGCACGCCAGAGACTTGCGAGACCTTGCGCATCACGTCCGACTCCTGCTGTGGGGCGGTGCGCGGAGGGGCGCACGCGAAGATCACACCTATGCATGACGAGGGCGGATTCAAGGCAAAAGCCGGAATTGCCACTTAAGCGGGCAGCGGAAACGTAGAATCATGCAACTGTCATGATCTGCGAAGGAGTCGCACACGTAGTATTTCGGCCCGTACACCTATCCCCATGGAAGAGGCTGATAATGCGCACGGTTCTTGCGGCCCTCGCGGCGACGACGATGCTGGTTGGTGGTGCGGCCGAGGCCGCCACGGTCTATCCCCTCGATCGGGCGACGATCCTGGCGGGCTCGCCCTTCGACTTCAAGGTCGAGTTCGACGGCGTGGTCGCGCCGGACGCGGTCAAGATTTCGCTGAATGGCAACGATGCGCTCAAGGCCCTCGGCGGCACCGCGCAGTTCGTGGCTGAAGAGAAGGACAAGGGCGGCAAGGTGCTGGGCTCGGCCCTGATCCTGCGCGGCGTCAAGCTCGACGCGCCGGGCCGCTACACCCTCGAGGCCAAGGCGGGCGGCGAGACCAAGTCGGTGACCTGGGAGGTCTACGGCACCCCGGCCCAGCCGGTGGCGAAGAACGTGATCTTCCTGTTGGGCGACGGCCTCTCGGTGGCGCACCGCACTGCGGCGCGGATCATGTCGAAGGGGATGACCGAGGGCAAGGCCAACGGCCGCCTCGAGATGGACGACCTCGATCACATGGCGTTCATCGGCACGTCCTCGACCGGATCGATCGCGACGGATTCCGCCAACACCATGTCGGCCTACATGACCGGCCACAAGAGCGCGATCAACGCCCTCGGCGTCTACGCCGACCGCACCCCGTCGTCGACGGACGACCCTAAGGTCGAAACCATCGCCGAGGCGATCCGCCGCACCGGAAGCAAGGCGATCGGCATCGTCTCCACCTCCGAGATCGAGGACGCGACCCCGGCGGCGGTGGTCGCGCACACCCGCCGCCGCGCCGACAAGGCCGACATCGTCGGCATGCTCTACGACGTCAAGCCCGAGGTGGTGCTGGGCGGCGGCTCGGCCTACTTCCTCAAGAAGGACATCCCCGGCTCGAAGCGCAAGGACGACAAGGACTACATCCAGGCGTTCAAGGACGCGGGCTACGCCCTCGCCACCAGCCACTCCGAACTCGCCAAGGCCCCGGCGGACGGCAAGCTCCTCGGCCTGTTCCACACCTCCGACATGGACGTGGCGCTCGACCGGATGTTCCTGAAAAAAGGCACGGTGGCGAAGTTCCCCGACCAGCCCGGTCTGGTGGACATGACCGAAACCGCGCTCAAGCGCCTGTCGAAAAACCCGGAAGGCTTCTTCCTGATGGTCGAGGGCGCGTCGATCGACAAGCAGTCGCATCCGATGGACTGGGAGCGGGCGGTGGTCGACACCATCGAGTTCGACAAGGCGGTCGGCGCGGCCAAGGCCTTCGCCAAGACCCATCCCGGCACCCTGATCGTCGTCACCGGCGACCACACCCACGCGGTCTCGGTGATCGGCACCATCGACGACGACAAGCCCGGCACCGACATGCGCGAGAAGGTCGGCGTCTACGACGGCGCGGGCTTCCCCAACTACGAAGACAAGAACCACGACGGCTACCCGGACCGCGTCGACGTCTCGCGTCGCCTCGCGATCTTCGCCGCCGACTTCCCCGACTACTACGAGACCTTCCGCCCGAAGATGGACAATCCCTTCGGCCCGACGATCAAGAACGAGAAGGGCGAGTACGTCGCCAACGAAGCCTACAAGGACGTCCCCGGCGCGGTGCACCGCACCGGCAACATTCCGAAGGACGAAAGCAGCGCCGTGCACGCGGTGGACGACGTGGTGCTCCAGGCCACCGGCCCGGGCGCGGACGCGTTCAAGGGCTACATGGAAGAAAGCGACGTCTACAAGGTGCTCGCCGATGCCCTCGGTCTCGGCAAGCATTGATCTCACGCGCCGCGCGGTCCTCGGGCTGCTCGGCGCGCTGCCTTTCGCCGGTTCCGCCCTTGCGGCGGAGCCGGTGTTGCGCTTCGAGGAGCTGTACGGCTCGGTCGGCGTGCTCGGCCTGACCTTCTCCGACAGGGTCAAGGCGCTCGCCGGGCAACGCATCGCCATGCTCGGCTTCATGGCGCCGCCGCTCAAGGCGGAGGCCAACTTCTTCGTCCTCACCCAGGTGCCGATGGCGCTCTGCCCGTTCTGTTCGTCGGACGCCGACTGGCCCGACAACATCGTCGTCGTCTATCTCGGCAAGACCCAGACCTTCGTGCAGCCGAGCCAGATCATCGAAGTCCGGGGCGTGCTCGAATACGGCTCCTGGACCGACCCGGAGACCGGCTTCGTCAGCCTGCTCAGGCTGCGCGACGCCACCTATCGCAAGGCCTGACCCTATGCTTGCCCTTTCCGTCGCCGACCTTTCCGTCGCCTATCCCGGCCTCGCCGCGCCCGCGCTCGAAATCCCCGCGCTCGACCTCGGGGCGGGCGACTGCCTCGCGGTGACCGGCGCGTCGGGCTCGGGCAAGAGCACCCTGGTGAACATGCTCACCGGCCTCGCGCGCCCAAGCGGCGGTAGCGTCGCCTGGGGCGGCGTGGCGATTTCCGCCCTCGGCGAGGCGGCGCGAGACCGATGGCGCGCCGCCAACGTCGGCCTGGTGATGCAGGATTTTCATCTGTTCC
>LUYR01000433.1 GCA_001603335.1 Rhodospirillales bacterium Alpha_05
GGGGCTGCCGCCCCGAGCCCTGCTCGGAGGGGCTCACCCCTCCGAACCTCCCTTTAGTTTCCCCGCCGCGAAGCGGCAATCGACCGTCACGCCGCGTGAGCGTCGATTGCGCTTACGCGCGCAAAACAAAAGGGGTTTGGGGCCTAAGGCCCCAATGGGGTCCAGGGGATTGGAACTCGTTCGCCGAAGGCGAGACAAACGCCCAGTGGGCGTTTGTCAGAGTGGAAATCCCCCGGAGGGAAGCCCCTGGCCTTACTCATATTCAGTTCCAGGGCAGATAGGGGCCCAGGAACGGCAGGCCGTTCAGCAGCACGATGAGGATCGCGATCGGGCTGACGAAGCGGATGAAGAACAGCCAGACCTTGGCGAGGCCGCCGAGTTTCGGGCTGTTAAGGCAGAACTCCGCGACCATTTCCTTCGGCACCACCCAGCCCGCGAACAGAGCGATCGCCATGCCGCCGATCGGCAGCATCAGGTTGGTGGAGAGGAAGTCCATGATGTCGAGGAAGCCCATGCCGAACAGGGTATGGCCGCTCCACACGCCGAGTGAGAGCGACGACGGAATGCAGAGCAGGAAGGCGACGGCGCCCGCGGCGATGGTGCAGCTCTTCCGCGTCCAGCCGAGTTCGTCGACGAAGTAGGCGGTGACGACTTCGAGCAACGAGACCGCCGAGGTGAGCGCGGCGATTGCGAGCAGGACGAAGAACAGCGGACCGAAGACGACGCCGCCGGTCATCTGCGCGAAGACGCGCGGCAGGGTAACGAAGGTGAGGCCGGGGCCTGCCGCCGGGTCCATGCCGAAGGCGAACACCGCGGGAAGGATCATCACGCCCGCCATCACCGCGATCAGGGTGTCGAGGGAGACGACGGTAAAGCCGGATTCGACCACGTCGCTATCGCGCGAAATGTAGGAGCCGTAGGTCATCATCGTGCCCATGCCGAGGGAGAGCGAGAAGAACGCCTGGCCCAGGGCTTCGATGATGGTCTGGAAGGTGACGTCTTCCCACTTCGGCTTGGTGAAGAAGTCCCAGCCCGCGCCCGCGCCGTCGAGGGTAAGGGAACGGATGCAGAGGATGATCACGAGGACGAACAGCGCCGGCATCAGGTAGCGGCAGGAGCGCTCCAGCCCCTGGTTGACGCCGCCGACCACTACCCAGACGGTGATCGCGGTGAACAGCCCGGCGTAGACGATCGGCTCGACCGGATCGGTGATGAACGAGGTGAACATGCCGCCGAGGGTGGCGCCGTCGGTGGTGGCGAGGAGGCCGGTGGCGCTCTTGCCGATATAGGCCAGCGTCCAACCCGCGACGACCACGTAGTACGAGAGGATCACGAATGCGGTAACGATTCCGGCGTAACCGATCAGCGGCCACCACTTGCCGGATTGCAGGCGCTTGAGCGCGCCGACCGGGTTGCGCTGGGTGGCGCGGCCGATCACCAGTTCGGCCATCAGGATCGAGAAGCCGATCGTCGCGACGATCACGAGATAGATCAGCAGGAAGCTGCCGCCGCCGTTCTTCCCCGCCACATACGGAAATTTCCAGATGTTGCCGAGGCCGATTGCCGACCCCGCCGCGGCCATCACGAAACCGAATTTCGACGACCAGTTCCCACGATCTTGCATGTCGTGCACCCCTCCACGGATTGGTTTTTCTTCTTGGTTTCCCCATTCCCCGGAGGCGCGCCCCACGCGCCGCCAGGTTGAATACAAGCGCGCAGGAATTGCCGATCCCCCCGGGCTTGTCAAGCCTGGATGTCTAAAGCGTGGGCAGCCTGGACAAAAGTTTTGCATCCACGGCGAGGCAACCGGGCACGGCCAGGCGTGCTAGACTGCCGGCATGCGAAAACGGATCAAACAATGGGCAAAACGGATCGAGCGCGACGTGATCACGGTCTACCTCGCCAGCCGCGATCCGCGCGTACCCTGGTATGCCAAGGCGATCGCCCTCGTCACCGTCGCCTACGCCTTGAGCCCGATCGACCTGATCCCGGATTTCGTGCCGGTGATCGGGTATCTCGACGACCTGGTTCTGGTGCCGCTCGGGGTCTTTCTCACCCTGCGCGCGATCCCGGCGCCCCTGGTCGCGGAACTCCGCGCCGAGGCCTTGCGGCGGGC
>LUYR01000434.1 GCA_001603335.1 Rhodospirillales bacterium Alpha_05
GTATCCGATCGCGGCATTCCCCGCCGGTCTCGGCCTCGAAGCCGCGGGCGTGGTCGAGGCGGTGGGAAGCGGCGTCCAAGGCCTCGCCCCCGGCGACCGCGTCGGCTACGTCGGCGGCGGCATCGGCGCCTACGCCACGGCACGCAACCTCCCCGCCGACCGCCTGCTGCGCCTCCCTGAACACGTCTCCACCCGCCTCGCCGCAGCCTCGCTGCTGCGCGGCATGACCGCCCACATGCTGTTCGACCGGGTATTCAAGGCGGAGGCCGGGCAGAGCGTGCTGATCCACGCCGCCGCAGGCGGCGTCGGCCTGCTCGCGGTGCAGTGGGCGAAGGCGAAGGGCCTCACCACCATCGGCACCGTCGGCGCGGCGGACAAGGCCGAGATCGCCAAGGCGCACGGCCTCGACCACGCGATCCTCTACCGCAGCGACGACTTCGTCGCGGCGACCAAGGACCTCACCGGCGGCAGCGGCGCGAACTTCGCGATCGACGGCATCGGCGGCGACACCCTCGCCCGCACCCTCGCCGCCCTCGCTCCCGAAGGCATCGCCGCGAGCATCGGCCAGTCGGCGGGACTTCCCCCGGCGGTGCCGGTTACCGCACTCGCCGGTATTTTCCTCACCCGCCCGAGCGTGATGGCGCTCGCCACCCGTCCAGAGGCCTACCGCACGGCCGCGGATGCGCTGTTCGCGATGCTGAAATCGGGATTGAAGGTGGAGGTCGGCGCGGCGTTCCCGCTGAACGAGGCCGCGCGCGCCCACGAGCACCTCGCGGGCGGCAAGAGCACCGGCTCGACCCTACTCGTCCCCTGAGGTCTTGGAGCCCACCGGCAGCGCCTTGATCGCCGCCCAGGTCATCGCCAGCAGCGCCAGCCACCACGACTGCGCCATGCCGAAGGCGACGGTGGAGGGCACCAGCGCGGCGGCGATGAAGCCCGCCATCACGCTGCTCTCCCGCGTCGCCCCGACCTGGCTCCGAACCAGACGCCAGAGAACGAAGGCGAGCAGCAGCGCGCCGACGCCGCCGAGTTCGAGCCAGATCTGCAAGCCGCCGTTGTGCGGATGCAGCGGCATGAACTGGGTGGAGGTCTCGTAGAACTCCGGCATCCACGGCACCTGGAAGCTGACGTGGAACTTGTCGGTGCCGCCCGGAATCGACCGCGCGGCGTCGAGCCCCCATCCGAGGATCGGGCGCTCCCGAATCCGCTCGAGGGCGAAGTTCCAGATTTCCAAACGCTGGTAGAACGACGGCGGGAAGTTCGGGATCGCGCGGGTCACCGCGACCCGGTCGACGAACATCGGCACCAGCGGCATCGCCAGCGGCAGGACCACCACGCCGATGCTCATCACCCAGCGCATCAGGCGCGGGAAGAGCCAGTGCAGGCCCCAGGCCACGGCCCCGGCGAGCAGCGCCATCAACGCGCTCGAACTCCCGGTGTAGAAAACCGCAATCAGCAGCAACACCGCGCCCCCGCCGAGCGCGACCCAGTGGCGGCGGCGCAGCAGTTCGGCGAACACCGGCAACGCGGTGAGGGTCAGGATCACCGCGCAGTTCTTGTAGACGAACGCCCCGGAACTGAGGAGCTTGGAGCCGCGCGGATTCACCCCAGCGACCGACGAGATCAGCGCGACGATCGGCTTGTGCACCACCGCGTCAATCGCCGGGATCGTCGCGGCGATCCCCCAGCCGATCAGGCTCCAGCGGATCAGGGTTTCGCGCTCGCTCTCGCTCCACGCATCGGCATAGCCGCGCATCGCGAGCAGCGCGGCTAAAAATCCCGCGAGCTGCATGGTTTTCGCCAGAGTTACGGCAGGATCGACCGCCCAGATCGCGCTCGCCCCGGTGAGCAGCAGGATCGCGGCGACGAGCGGCAGGCCGCTCTTGTCGCCGAGGTGCTGGCGACGCAGCGCTGCCGCGAGCAGCATCGTGCCCAGCGCAACCACCGTCCCCTTGGTCATCAGCACCAGCAGGGGAAGCCCCACAAGCGATTGCAGGACGAGAAGAATCGCAGCCAAGGTCGCACCACCTGGAAAATTTTCGACACGAGCACACCAAAAAGCATGCTCGTGCCGCCGAGGCAAGCCCGAACGCCTCCGGAGGAGCCGGGAATCAGTCGGTTGCGTCGGTGGAGAGGGTCAGCGCCTTCCACGCCGCCATGTCGGCCTGGAGCGCCGCGATCTTCTCCGAGACCCGCGCCCAGGCGTCGGAGCCGAGGAGCAGGTGGGCGGGGGGATTTTCCGCCGCGATCAGGGTCAGCATCGCGCGCGCGGCCTTCGTCGGATCGCCGACCTGCTTGCCGCTGCGCTCGCGGCGCGCCTTGCGCAGCGGGTCGAAGAGCTCGTCGTAGTCGGCGATCTTGCGCTCGGCGCGGATCATCGAGCGCCCCGCCCAGTCGGTGCGGAAGCCGCCCGGCGCGACGGCGGTGACGAAGATGCCGAGGTGCTTGACCTCCTTGCCGAGAGTCTCCGAGATCCCTTCGAGCGCGAACTTGCTGCCGTGGTAGAAGCCCAAGCCCGGGAACGTGGTGTGACCGGCCATCGAGGTGATGTTGAGGATGCGGCCCGCGCGGCGCGCGCGCATGAACGGCAGCACCGCCTGCATCATCGCCACCGCGCCGTAGACGTTGGTGTCGAACTGGCGGCGGAGTTCGTCGATCGCGGTTTCCTCGATCAGGCCTTCGAGGCCGTAGCCCGCGTTGTTGACCAGCGCGTCGATCGCGCCGACCGAAGATTCGACCTCGGCGACGGTGGCGAACACCGCGTCCGTGTCGGTGACGTCGAGGACCCGCGCGAAGGCACGGCCCGGCGCTTCCGCCTCGAACGCCGCGACGGCGCTCTCCTGGCGCACGGTGCCGACGACGCGGTGGCCTTCCGCCAGGGCGAGGCGCGCGAGCTCCTTGCCGAAGCCGGAGCTGACGCCGGTGATGAACAGGGTGAGCGGGGAAGCGGACATGTCGTTGGTCTCCTCGGGAAACGGACGAACGGCGCTCCATTACGGGAGCGCCGCCATGATCGGCGGAAGTGCCTGATCTTACGGAAAATTCAGCCCCGTACCATGTCCGAGTTCACGGAAACGGCGGGATCGTCGGCGGCAACGCCCCCGGCGTCGACGGTAATCACCACGTCGCCGAGCCAATCGCCATGCGCCGCGGGCACGATCCGGGTGGCGATGTGGGGGCGCAGCAACACCGCGGCAAGCTTGCCGAGGTTCGAGGCGCCGGGCTTCCAGGGCACGTCGCGCTCGAGTTTGAACGCCTGGGCGCGGCCGCCGAACGCGCGGAGAACCGTCTCCATCGGGAAGTTCTTGTCCCAGGATTCAAGCACGATCACCGCCTCGACCTCCGGCGGGATCGCCGCCGCGATGCCCTTCAGCACCACCGGCTCGTAGCCCTCGACGTCGATCTTGATCACGCCGCGCTTCAGTCCCTTGCCGAGCAGTTCGGCGAACACGCCCTGGAGCGCCTTCGCGCCATCCCGGATCTCGATCGCGACGTTGAAATAGTTGGCCTCGGAATACGCGGCGAAGCCGTCCTTCGACGCAAGCGTCGCCTTGTCGTAGGCGTTCGCCGCGTCGTTGACGAAGGCACCGCCCCAATTGTGCTTCGGCACGGTGAGCTCGCAGGTTTTGTCGCAGTCGCCGAGGCCATAGCGGTGCAGGGTCTTCGGCACATGCAGCGCGATCGCGGTATTCACCTCGATCAGGTTGCAGCAGTGCGGATTGGGCTCGAACATGTGGACGTGCTGGAAGCGGTTGCCGCTCTGCGACGAGACCAGTCCGATGTTCGCGCCGATGTCGATGAGGAAGTCGGCATAGCCGGCGTCGGCGAAATGGGCGATGAGAGCGGTGAGGCCCGGCTCCCACGCACCGCCGACCTGCGACCGCACCGAGATGATGTCGCGCCCACGGAAGAACAGGTCGGAGCTGTTCCGCGTGAGCTTGGCGAAGAGCCAGGACTTGATGCCGAACCCAATCAGATCCGCAACCGATTCCGTGCGACGGAAATCGAGTGCGCGCTTGCCGTTGGCGGCCTTGCTCATGGCGTTCCCCCAATCAGGAATCACGGGGCGGTGTTCCGCCTCGCACAACGCTGTTCGACCAAGACATAGGCTAAAACATAAGAGAGGCGTCGGGATTTACGAGCCCGGGAATCCGCGCGGTCGCCAAGAATCCCTAGTCCCCCTCGACGCTCTTCGCGAGGTTGCGCGGCCGGTCGACGTCGGTGCCTTTCAGCACCGCAACGTGGTAGGCGAGCAGTTGCAGCGGCACCGCGTAGACCATCGGCGCGACGAAAGCGTCGGTGTCCGGCAGCGCCACGGAGGCGAATGCCGTCTCCCGGAACGCCGCAGCCCCCGCCGCATCGCTGAGCACCACCACCTTTCCGCCGCGCGCGGCCACCTCGCGCAGGTTGGCGGCGGTTTTGTCGAACAGCGCATCCGGCGGCGCGACCACGACCACCGGGAGATCCGCGTCGACCAGCGCGATCGGACCGTGCCGGAATTCGCCCGCTGCCAGGGCTTCGGCGTGGATATAGCTGGTTTCCTTCAGCTTCAGCGCACCTTCCAAGGCAATCGGATAGGCGGTGCCGCGACCGAGATAGATCACGTTGCGGGCGTCGCGAAGGTCGCGGGCGACGGAGCGGATAGCCTCCTCGTGCCGCAGGACCTCGGCGATGCGCGCGGGCAGCGCGAGCAGCGCGTCCACCAGGGCCGCC
>LUYR01000435.1 GCA_001603335.1 Rhodospirillales bacterium Alpha_05
CGGCGACGCCCTCCTCACCGCCGCGTTCGGCGTCCTCGCCGATCCGGTGGTGCACGCCGACCCGGCGGTGCGCTGCGAACTCGTGGCGCGGCTGGCGAGCGCCTCGGGCGCGCGCGGCATGGTCGGCGGGCAGATGCTCGATCTCCTCGCCGAGCATGAAGACCTCGACATCACCGGCATCACCCGGTTGCAGCGGATGAAGACCGGCTGCCTGATCGCGTTTTCGTGCGAGGCCGGGGCGATCCTCGGCAAGGCCTCGCCGCGCCTGCGCCAGTCGCTCGCCGCTTACGCCCACGACGTCGGCCTCGCGTTCCAGATCGCCGACGACCTTCTCGACGTCGAAGGCTCGGCGGAAGACGTCGGCAAGGCGACCGCCAAGGATGCCGAACGCGGCAAGGCGAGCTTCGTCGCGATCCTCGGGGTCGAACGCGCCCGCGCCCAGGCCGAACTCCTTGTCGCGCAGGCCTCCGAACACCTCGCCGCGTTCGAAGGACGCGGCAAGCTCCTGGAAATGGCGGCGCGCTACGTCGTCGATCGCCGCAAGTGACGACACCTCAAGACGGAGACCAAGGGTTGACCGTACCCGCGACGCACAAGACCCCGGTTCTCGATGCGGTGACCGACGCTGCCGCCCTGCGCAGCCTGCCCGAGGACAAGCTCGAGGCGCTGGCGCGGGACGTGCGCGCGTCGATGGTCGAAACCGTGGCGATCACCGGCGGCCACCTCGGCGCGGGGCTGGGCGTGGTCGAACTGACCATCGCGCTGCACTACGTCTTCGACACGCCGAAAGACCGCCTGATCTGGGACGTCGGCCACCAGGCCTATCCGCACAAGATCCTCACCGGGCGGCGCGACCGGATGCTCGGCATCCGCCAGAAGGACGGCCTCTCGGGCTTCACCAAGCGTGAGGAATCGCCCTACGACCCGTTCGGCGCGGGGCACAGCTCCACCTCGATCTCCGCCGGTCTCGGCATGGCGGTGGCGCGCGACTTCAACAAGGACAACCGCAACGTCGTCTGCGTCATCGGCGACGGCGCGATGAGCGCGGGTATGGCGTTCGAGGCGATGAACAACGCCGCCGCCGCCAACAGCCGCCTGATCGTCATCCTCAACGACAACGACATGTCGATCGCGCCGCCGGTCGGTGCGATGAGTGCGTATCTCTCGCGCCTGCTTTCGTCGCCGTCGTACCACACCCTCCGCAGCGCGATGAAGGACGTCGCGCAGTTCTTCCCCGCGCCGCTCGAACGCGCGGCGCGCAAGGCCGAGGAGTACGCGCGCGGCCTCGTCACCGGCGGCACGATGTTCGAGGAGCTCGGCTTCCACTACGTCGGCCCGGTCGACGGCCATCGCCTCGACCACCTCGTGCCGGTACTGAAGAACGTCCGCGACGCCAAGTCGCGCCGCCCGGTGCTGGTCCACGTGGTGACGCAAAAGGGCCACGGCTACGGCCCCGCCGAACGCGCCGCCGACAAGTACCACGGCGTCGGCTGCTTCGATGTCGAAACCGGCGCGCAGAAGGCGGCGAAGGGCAACAGCCCGTCGTTCACCGAGGTGTTCGCGCAAAGCCTGATCCGCGCCGCCGATGCCGACCCGCGCATCGTCGCCGCCACCGCTGCGATGCCCGGTGGCACCGGCCTCGACGCCTTCGCCCGCCATCACCCGACGCGGATGTTCGACGTCGGCATCGCCGAACAGCACGCCGTCACCTTCGCCGCGGGCATGGCGTCGGAAGGACTGCGGCCGTTCGTCGCGATCTACTCCACCTTCCTCCAGCGCGCCTTCGACCAGGTCGCGCATGACGTCGCGCTCCAGAACCTCCCGGTGCGCCTGATCGTCGATCGCGCCGGTTACGTCGGTGCCGACGGCGCGACCCACCAGGGCGCGTTCGACCTCGCCTACCTCTGCTGCCTGCCGCACATGATCGTGATGGCCCCCGCCGACGAGGCCGAGCTCGCCCACATGGTCGCCACC
>LUYR01000436.1 GCA_001603335.1 Rhodospirillales bacterium Alpha_05
GGCCACGGCGGCGAGGACCCCTACGCGGTGCTCGGCCTCACCCGCTCGGCCACCGACCAGGAGGTCAAGGACACCTACCGCCGCCTGCTGCGCGAGAACCACCCCGACATGCTGATCGCCAAGGGGATGCCGCCCGAGCTGGTCGCCAACGCCAACCGCACCATGGCGGCGATCAACGCTGCGTTCGAAGAGATCAAGCGCGCACGGGGGATGAAGTGAGTCCATCGAAGTCGGCCGACCGCCTGGGCGGCCGCGACATGCTCCTCGCCACCTTCGTCGTGGTCTGCTGGGGGCTCAACTACGTGGCGGTCAAATACAGCGTCGCCGAGCTCCCCCCGCTTCTCACCACCGCCCTTCGCTTCGCCATCGTCGCCGCCGCGATCCTGCCCTTCGGCATCCCGAAGCGGGAGCACCTGCCCGCCCTCCTGCTGCTGTCGCTGACCATGGGCAGCCTGCACTTCGGCGTGCTGTTCTACACCATGGTCCGGGTCGACGCCGCCACTGCGGCGATCGTGCTCCAGGCGTGCGTGCCGTTCGGCGTGATCCTGGGCGCGATCTTTTTCCACGAGCGCATCGGTTTGCAGCGCGGCGCGGGGATTCTCCTCGGCTTCGGCGGGGTGATCGTGCTCGCGGGCGAGCCCGGCGCGGGCAGCGAGCCGCTGCTGATCGGCCTGCTCCTCGTCGCGGCGATGTGCTGGGCGGCGTCGAGCGCGCTGTTCAAGGTGATCCCGCCGATCCCGAGCCTCACCTACATCGGCGGCACGGCGCTGTTCGCGGTGCCGCAGATGCTCCTCGCCTCGTGGCTGTTCGAGGACCACCAGTGGGCTGCGATCGACGCCGCCAGCCTGCGCGCCTGGAGCGGCGTGGTGTTTTCGGCGGTCGGCGCATCGATCATCGGCCACGGCCTGTGGTATGGTCTGGTGCAGCGCCACGATCTTTCGCTGGTGGTGCCGTTCACCCTGCTGGCGCCGGTGATCGGCGTGGTTTCGGCGGTGCTGGTCCTCGGCGAGAGCCTCGGCGTCGAGAAGATCGGCGGCGGCATCCTCACCATGCTGGGGGTGGCGCTGATCCAGTTCAATTGGCCCAGGCGGCGCGCCCGCGCGATCTGACTTCGGAGTTTGCCATGCCCCTTTCGCCCAACTGCGAGCCGCGCCCGACGGGCGTGACCATCGACACCCTGGTGCTGCACTACACCGGCATGGAAACCGCCGACGCCGCCCGCGCCCGCCTCCTCGACCCGGCGGCGAAGGTGAGCGCCCATTACCTGATCGACGAGGACGGCACGGTCGAGCTGCTGGTGCCCGAGGAGATGCGCGCCTGGCACGCCGGGGTGTCGTCCTGGCGCGGCGAAACCAACCTCAACGACCGCGCGATCGGCATCGAGCTGGTGAATCCCGGCCACGAATTCGGGTACCGCGACTTCCCGGCGAAGCAGATCGCCGCGCTCGAAGACCTAGCGCGCGGCATCCTCGCCCGCCACCCGATCCCGCCGCGCAACGTCCTTGCGCATTCCGACGTCGCGCCGACGCGCAAGCAGGACCCCGGCGAACGCTTCCCCTGGGACAAGCTGGCGAAACGCGGCATCGGCCTCGCCGCCGCGCCGCGCCCGGTACCGCACTGGGGAATGGCCTGGACCACCGAGGCGCTCGCCCGCTACGGCTACGACACCACCAACGTCCACGCCGCGCTCGAAGCCTTCCAGCGCCACTTCCGGCAAAAGCGGGTCGACGGCCTGCCCGACAAGGAAACCGCCGAGCTGCTCGCCGGCCTGCTCTCGGCGGCGGGCGAAACGGGGTTTGCATAATCCCGTCCGAGTTCTGTATGATCCCGCCGCGTCAGGAGGTTGGATGACCGCGAGTCCGCTCACTCGGATTCGAGGAAAGTCCGGGCTCCACGAAAACACGGTGCCGGATAACGTCCGGCGGGGGCGACCCTAGGGAAAGTGCCACAGAAAGCAAACCGCCGGATTCCGATCCGGTAAGGGTGAAAGGGTGCGGTAAGAGCGCACCGCGTCGCTGGTAACAGGGACGGCACGGTAAACCCCACCGGGAGCAAGACCGAATAGGGGCGGCACGCCGCGAGGCAAGCGAGGTTTTCGCGCCGCCGCCCGGGTTGGTCGCTTGAGGCGTTCGGCAACGAACGTCCTAGATGAATGGTCATCCATCGCCTTCGGGCGGGGACAGAACCCGGCTTACAGACCTCCTGACGCAAAATTCACCCCCCGGCTCGGACGCCGCGTCGCCGCGATATTTGGCGACTCTGTCGGTTCCCAAGTAGAACAAACAGAGAACGCGTCAAACAACCAGTGATGCACGTCACAGCTGTGGACACACCAAGTCCTCGCACTGGGTTTTGTTTGCAAAATGCAAAATCGTGGTTTCGGAACGCCTTACCCCGGATTCGCATGGGATTGCGCGAGAGCCTGGAAAAACAAGGGCTTTTCAGCAATTTTTCCCCATCTGGCGCCATTGACTGGCAACTATTCCCATGATACCCCATTTAAACCCATGCAGAACAACTCTGCGGTGGGTGCGCCGGACGCGGCGCTGCAACGGACAAAGGCGAAACACCATGGCGGAAGCTCCGAAGGCCAAGGCCTTCATTTCCACCACGACCGTAAAAGTCGATGCAAAGGGACGGCTTTCCGTCCCTGCGGTGTTTCGCAACCAGTTGCTGGAAATGGGCAGCCAGGAAGTCGTCGCCTATCCGAACTTCAAGCTGCCCTGCCTCGAGTGCTGCGACTGGGATCGCATCAACGCGATGTCCAACGCCACCGAAAGCCTCGACGTGTTCTCCGATGAAGTCGACGACATCGCCAGCCTGATTTTCGCCCAGGCTCAGGCGTTGCCGTGGGACACCACCGGGCGGATCAGCCTGCCGCAGCACTTCATCCTTCACGCCGGGATCACCGACACCGCGATCATCTCGGGCATCGGCCGCACCTTCCGGATCTGGAACCCGCAGGCCTACCAGGCCGACATGGCCGAGAAGCTCCAGCGCGCCCGCGACAAGGGCCTGAAGCTCACCCTCGCGCCGAACGTGGGAGGCCGGGGATGAACGCGATGCCCCACATTCCCGTGCTGCTGCCCGAAGTCGTCGGCGCGCTGAAGCCGAAGGACGGCGGCATCTACGTCGACGGCACCTTCGGCGCGGGCGGCTATTCGCGCGCGATCCTCGGCGCGGCGGACTGCCAGCTCTATGCCATCGACCGTGACCCGAGTGCCGCGACCGCCGCGGCGCAGGTGGCGCAGTCGTTCCCCCAGCGGTTCCACTTTCTCCCCGGCAAGTTCGGCGACATGGCCGCGCTGCTGCCGGAAGACGTGATCGGCAAGATCGACGGCATCGCGCTCGACATCGGCGTGTCCTCGATGCAGCTCGACCAGGCGGAGCGCGGCTTTTCCTTCGCCAAGGACGGGCCCCTGGACATGCGCATGGGCCGCGACGGCCAGACCGCCGCCGACCTCGTCAACACCCTGCCCGAGGCCGAACTCGCCGACCTGATCTACGCCTACGGCGAGGAGCGCAAGTCCCGCCACGTCGCCCACGCGATCGTGCGCGACCGCGCGCTCCAGCCGTTCACCTCCACCGCCCAGCTCGCCTTCACCGTGCGCGGCGCGGTGAAGGGGCCGAAGGACGGCATCGACCCCGCCACCCGCACCTTCCAGGCGCTGCGTATCGCGGTGAACGACGAATTGGGCGAACTCGAACGCGCGCTCGAATCTGCCGAGGCGCTGCTCGCACCGGGTGGCGTGCTCGCGGTGGTGAGCTTCCATTCCCTCGAGGACCGCATCGTCAAGCGTTTCCTCGACGCGAAGAGCGGGCGCGAGGCTGCGCCGTCGCGGCACCTGCCCCACGCCGTTTCCAAAGACATCCCGCCGTTCACCCTGGCGTCGCGTCGCCCGGTGACCGCCGGGGACAGCGAGATCCGCCTCAACCCGCGCGCCCGCAGCGCGCGGCTCAGGATTGCGGTGCGCACTCCGGCGGATCGTGGAGGCGCATCATGATTCGTCTGATCGTCGCGACCGCGTTCCTGTTTTCGGTGATCAGCGTCGGCCTGGTGGCGGTGAAAACCCGCGTCCAGGAGATGGAAACCCGGCTCTCGGAGTTGCAGCGCGACATCCGCGACGACCGCGACGCGATCCGCGTGCTCAAGGCCGAGTGGAGCCACCTCAACGACCCGGCGCGGCTGAAGCGCCTCGCCGAGGCCTACCTCAAGCTTTCGCCGGTGAACACCGCGCAGATCGCCTCGATCAAGGCGCTGCCGTTCCGCGAGGACGACGCGACGCCGCGCCTCGCCGGTCAGCCCGCCCTGCCCGTCCGCCCCGCGCAGTCGC
>LUYR01000437.1 GCA_001603335.1 Rhodospirillales bacterium Alpha_05
GATCGTCGAGCAGGTCGACACCATCGAGCGCCTGGTCTCCCAGGCCGAGGCCGCCGAGGCGGCCCGCCCCGAGGCGCGTAAGGAGCGCCTCAACCGCATGGTCGCCGAACTCCTCGAAACCACCACCCTGCCGGAAGAGCGGATCGCCCAGGAACTCGCGCTGCTCGTCACCCGCTACGACATCCGCGAGGAACTCGACCGCCTCGGCAGCCATATCGCCGCCGCCCGCGCGCTGTTCGCCGAGGGCCAGGGCATCGGGCGGAAATTCGACTTCCTCTGCCAGGAATTCAACCGCGAGGCCAATACCCTCTGCTCCAAGTCGTCCGACGCGACCTTGACCGGCATCGGCCTCGAACTCAAAACCGTGATCGATCGCCTGCGCGAGCAGATCCAGAACATCGAATAAGGGCTTCCCCCATGTCGTCGATCTCCACCGTGGCGGGCGTGCCGCCGGAATCCCTGGTCAGCCGCCGCGGCCTGCTCCTCGTCCTCTCCTCGCCCTCGGGCGCGGGCAAAACCACCATCGCCCGCAACCTGCTCGCCGCAGACCCGTTGATCTGCGCCTCGGTCTCGGTCACCACCCGGCCGCAGCGCCCCGGCGAGATCGACGGCAAGGACTACCACTTCATCGACAAGCCGCGTTTCGATGCGATGGTCGAGGCGGGCGAACTCCTCGAACACGCCCTGGTCTTCGGCAACCACTACGGCACGCCGAAAAAGCCGGTCGACGACTGGCTCGCCCAAGGCCGCGACGTCCTCTTCGACATCGACTGGCAAGGCGCCCAGCAGCTCGAGGAACGCGCCTCCAACGATCTCGTCCGCGTCTTCGTCCTGCCGCCCTCGATGGCCGAACTCGAACGCCGCCTGCGCGGCCGCGCCCAGGATTCCGAAGCCGTGGTCCAGGGCCGGATGTCCAAGGCCGCCGACGAAATGAGCCACTGGATCGAGTACGACTACATCATCATCAATCGCGACGCCAAAGCCTCGACCGAACAGGTCCAGACCATCCTCAACTCCGAACGCCAACGCCGCACCCGCCTCACCGGCATGAGCGACTACATCGCCGCCCTGCGCGGCCAAATGCCGAAGGCCTGAGCGACACGATCCCGGAAACCGCACCGGCGATGCGGCAAATACCAAAAACCCACGGCGGGCGCGGGCCTGCCGTGGGTTTTTGCGTCGTGCGGCGCTTCAGGGCTTGAACTTCAGCGTGATGAAGTAGGTTTTGTCCTTCATGTCGAGGGACAGCTTGCCGTCGAGATGGCGGACCGACGCTGCGGTGAGGCGGGAGCCGAAGCCGGTTTGGTGGGACGACCTGTCGATCGGCGTCTCGGACTGTTCCGACCAGCTCAGGACGAGTTCGTCGCCCAGCATCGACCAGCGGATTTCGAGGGTGCCGGGGCGATGGCCGAGGACACCGTATTTGACCGCGTTCGTCGCCCATTCGCCGATCATCAGCCCGAGCGGGGTGACGTGATCGGGACGGATCAGGACGTTCGGGCCCTGGATGTGGATGTCGCTTGCCCCCCGGAACGGCGCGAGAATCGTATTGATAAGGAAAGTGAGGTCGAGGGCCATGGGTTCGTTGTTGACGTAGGTTAACCCATGCGCGTCGCTGAGCACGCGGATCTTGTTGCGCACGTTCTCCGCCAAAGAGGGGGCGTCCTCACACTCCCGCACGCTTGCGGTGATGATCGACGAAATCACCGCAAAGAGATTCTTAACGCGGTGATTCATCTCGCGGATCATCAGTTCGCGCGTTTCGCGGATGCGTCGCTCGGCGGTGACGTCGGTGGTAACCGCGAGGACGTGGTCGCCGTCGTCGCTCTGCACGAGGCGACCGATCAGCCGCAACCATGTGGTGTCGATTTCGTCGCGCGCGAGGCCCAGCGTCGCTTCGAAGGTCTGCCCGGTCGAGGCGTTCTCGAACATGCTGCGGATCTGGCGTCGGTCGGGTTCGGAAATCGGTTCGAGGAATTTTTCGAGCGACCCCGATCCGAACGGCGCGAAGCCGAACAGATCGCTGTGGAGGCGTCCCGACATCAACAGGTCGTCGTCGCGGCGGTATTCCCAGATCCCCACGCCCGCGACTTGAATCGCGAGTTCGAGGCGTTGGCGCTGCTGAAGCAGCGCATCGGCAAGGCGGGTCTCCTCCGACACGTCGGTGAAAACCAGAATCGAACCGTCGATCGCGCCGTTGCCGTTGCGATAGGGGATGATCCGCATGATCCACGTGCGCTCGCGGCTGCGGGAGCGGATTCGCCGCGAAACCGCGGGTTCGCCGCCCGCGACCAACCGCGCCTGGCGCAAATACTCCGGATCGTCGAAGTGCGATGCGACGTCGCCCAGCGGGCGGCCGCGATCGGTCTCCTGAAGCGGGAAGATATCGGTGGCCGAGCGCGTGAAGCTGCGAATGAGAAGATCCTTGTCGACGACGACGACGGCGATCTGGGTCGAATCGAAGAAGTTGCGGAGATCGGTGTTGGCTGTGGTGAGCTGATCGACCTTGGACTTCAGTTCGTCGTTGACGGTGGAGAGCTCCTCGTTCGTCGACTGAAGCTCCTCGTTCATCGACATCATTTCTTCGTTCGAGCTTTTGAGCTCCTCGTTGGCGGTTTCCAACTCCTCCACCGCGGTCCGCAAGCGGTGCCGGGTGAGCCGGAGTTCGTCTTCCAACAGGGTCATGCGGTCGTCGGTCTGATCGACCTCGATCATGTCCGCTTCGTCGCTCGCCTGAAAGCGCTCAAGCTCGCGGAACACCAAAAGCACGCTGCCGTCGGACAGGGGGTCGGAGATCACTTCGAGCTTCTGTTCGCCGAACTCGGACACCACGGTCAGATTTCGGACGATCGACCGCTTGGCGGTTTCGCTCGACTGGCGGATCAGCGCGGGGAGCACCTCGCGCAATCCCGGCCGGGCGACGGTGGTGGCGAACGTCGGTCCCTTGCCGCCGCTCGGGAACTCGAAATACTTGGCGAGACGGCCATTGGACGAGATGATTTCGCCTTCCGCATCCACGACCATCGAAGCCGGAGCGTACTGTTCGGCGAGGCGGCGCAGGGAAAGGTTGTCTTCCCAGCTCAGGCGCTTGGCTGCCGGGTATTGGTCGATCGGCTGGCGTGCGCTGCGCACCCGCTCGACATTGGCCGGGAGCGCCAACGGGTAGAGCGGGCGACCCGCGATCCGTTGGAAGAGCCGCGCCTTCTGATCGATCGCCCGGAACATATGATCTGCACGCCCGAGCGATTCCGAGGGCCCGAGAAACAGGAAGCCGTCGGTGCGCAATGCGTAGTGAAAGATCGGAATCACCGCACTCTGGAGCTTATCGTCGAAATAGATCAGCAGGTTGCGGCAGGATAGCAGGCTGATCTTGGAGAACGGCGGGTCTTTCAGCACGCTGTGGTTGGAAAACCGGATCATGTCGCGAATCTGCGGCGCGATCTCGAACGAGTCTTCCCCGGCGATGAGGTATTTTTGGCGCATCTCCAACGGAATATCCGACAGCGCCGCCGCCGGATAGCGGCCCTCGCGCGCGAGCGTCAGCATTTGGTCGTCGATATCGGTGGCGAAGATCTGGACGAGCAGGCGCTTATCGGCGCGGTCGACTGCGGACGCGAAAAGCATGGCGATGGAGTACGCCTCCTCGCCGCTCGAACAGCCGGGCACCCACACACGAATCTCGTCATTGTGGGCTGCCTCCTCGACAAGCGGCACGATCGCCTGCTTTTCGAGAATCGCGAAAAACTCGGTGTCGCGGAAAAACCGCGTGACGTTGATCAGAAGATCGCGGAACAGCGCCTCGCATTCGGTTGCGTTCTCGTGCAAATGGGCGAGGTATGCCCTCGGCGATTCCTGGGCGAGCACGTGCATGCGGCGCTCGATCCGGCGAATCAGGGTCGAGCGCTTATATCCCGAAAAATCGTGGCCGATCGCGTTCCGAAGTGTCGCGCACAAATCCTCGACGTGTTCGCCGATCTGGTCGATCGCCTGGTCCTTTTCGTCGCTGCGACGGGCGAAATACGACATCAGGGCCGGAACGATGTCTTCCACCGGGCAAATCAGGTCGACCAGACCGGTGCCCATCGCCGACAGCGGCATGCCGTCGTATCGCGCGGTTTCCGGCTCCTGGACCACGCAGAGGCCGCCGTATTCCTTGATCGCCCGCAAGCCGGAGGTGCCGTCGGCACCGGTGCCGGAGAGAATCACGCATGCGGCGTTCTCGCCCTGCTCCCGGCCCAGTTCGTCGAAGAAATCGTCGATCGGCCGCCGCAGCCCGCGCGGCTGCGCGAAGTCTTTCAACACCAGGCGGGTGCCTTCGATCCCGAGTCCGAATCCCGGAGGGATGATGTAGACGTTGCCCGGCTCGACGCACTCGTCGCCGGCAATCTGGCGCACCTTCAGTGAAGTGGCCCGACCTACGAGTTCCGCGAGCATGCTCTCGTGGTGCGGGTCCAAATGCTGCACAATCACGAACGCCATGGGGCAGTCTTTCGGCGCGGTACTCAGCATCTCGCGAATGGCTTCCAAGCCTCCCGCGGACGCACCGATGCCAACGATCGAAATAGGCAGATTGGCGGTGGCTTCCCGCATAGATTCCCTCCGAGCACCCCCCCCACAGGCGTAACCACGGAATATTATAATAAGAAATACAGTGCAATCGGAAACAATGACGGATTTGCAGTTATTTGCGCTTCGCGCAATCTGGGTGCGGCGATCTAAGCGGGAAGCAAGGAAGACGTGCTTATGGCAAGAGAACCGCGCCAGGAATGCGCCACTACATTGCATTGGGCAGCGATGTAGTCATCGCGGCGAGAGCGTTTTACGCCGAGGCGGCTGTAAGCGCACGCGCAAGGGCACAGAAGTCTTCGACCGGCAGGTTTTCGGCACGGAGATCGGGGCGGACTCCGGCGGCCTCGCAGAGGTCGGCGCCGCCGAGGGATTTGAGGCTGGCGCGGAGCATTTTGCGGCGTTGGCCGAAGGCGGCGGCGGTGATGCGTTCGAGTTCGGCGCGCGGCGCGGGGGCGAGGGGCTCGGCGCGGGGTTCGAGGCGGACGACGGCGGAGGTGACCTTGGGCGGCGGGGTGAACGCCGAGGGGTGGACCTCGAACAGCGCCGAGGTAACGCAGAGCCACTGGCAGAGCACCGAGAGGCGGCCGTAGTCTTTGCTGTTCGGTGCTGCGACGATGCGGTCGACGACCTCCTTTTGCAGCATCAGAGTGAAGCTGGCGAAGTGCTCGGGGTGTTCGAGCCATCCGGTGAGCAGCACGGTGCCGATGTTGTAGGGGAGGTTGGCGGCGATGCGGCGCGGCGCGGGGCCGAGGGCTTCGTAGTCGATCTTGAGCGCGTCGTCGGCGATCACGGTGAGGTGGCCGGGATAGGCGGCGGCGATCTCGGCGAGGGCGGGCAGGCAGCGGTCGTCGCGTTCGATCGCGACCAGGGTTTGCGCGCCTTCGGAGAGCAGCGCGCGGGTGAGGCCGCCGGGACCGGGGCCGACCTCGATGAT
>LUYR01000438.1 GCA_001603335.1 Rhodospirillales bacterium Alpha_05
ATGCGCCGGGTGGATCCGGGCACTGGCCGCTCACCGCGGCACTCGCGGCGGTGCTGCTCGCGATCGTGATGATTCCGATCCACTGGACCGGTAACGAGATCAACTACTTCGATCTTTCGCTGCGATTCGTCCGGCCGGAAAGCCTGAGCCCGCTGCACGCGACCTACGACGCGTCCAACGCGCGGTTCCTCAGTTTCACGATTCTCGGGTTCTTCATCGACCATCTCGGCTTCGAGACCGCGCACGTGGTCCTCGGGCTGGTGTTTGCCGGGGTTCTCGGCCTCGCGTTCGCCTACATGGCCGATACCATCGGGTTCTCGCGGGGCGAGAGTCTCGTCGGGCTCGGCCTATTCCTCGCGCTCAAGCAGACCGTCTTCGGGCACGAGTGGATCTTCGGCGGGGTGGAGGCTAAGACCTTCGCCTATGCCGCGGTGTTCGTCGCCATCGCCTGCGCCTGGAAGGGTCGGAGCCTGCGGGCGGTCGGCCTCGCCGCGCTCGCGACCTACTTCCATTTCCTCGTCGGCGGATTCTGGGGGGCGGCGATCGTTCTTCTGATCGCCATCCGCGCGGGGTCGCTGCGCCGGGCCGTGGTGCCCCTGGCGGTGTTTTCGCTTCTGGTGCTGCCGATGTTCGTGCTGTTGCTGCGCGAGGAGATGATCGGCGCCGCCGCAGCTGCGGTGCAGGCGGACCTGAGCCCGGACCAGATCTATTCCCAACTGCGGAATTACCGCCTCGTCGCCCCGTTTCTTTCGACCAAGATCTTCCTCCACCACTGGCTCGGCGGCAGCATCGTGGTCCTCGCCACCGTCCTCGCCCTCGCGGCACGGCTGCGCAAGCCCCAGGCGGAGCGCGACCATCTGACCGTCTGGCTGTTGGTGCTGTCGGCGTATCTGCTCGTCGCCCTGGTGGCGGCGTGGTTCGATCGGCACACCTATTTTCTCGGGCCGTTCTGTTGCTTCCGCCCCGCGGCCCTGACCCTGCTTCTCGGCCTTATGGCGTTGCTACGCTGGAGCCGCGGGCGCGTCGGCGGGGCAGAGCGACAGCGGTGGGTGGCGCTCGTCGCCGCGGTTGCGCTGGTGTGCGTCGCCGTGCCGCGCCTCGGCGTGACCGTCTACAAGTCGGCCTCGGGGCGGCGGCTCCCGATCGAGCACGCGCTCGACGCGAAGCAGCGCGAACTCGTCGACTGGGTGCGGGGTAACACCGCGCCCACGTCGGTGGTGCTGGTCGGCCCCTGGAGCAAGCTCGACGTCGAGCGCCGCATGCCCTGGGTTGCCCTCGAACATCTGTTCGGGCGGCCGACGCTGGTGAACTTCAAGTTCGTGCCGACGCGCAAGGACCAGATCGCCGCGTGGTATCAGCTGCTGCTCTGGCGCAAAGCGGTGTACGCCGGGGACTGCACGCGTCTCGCCGAGCACCACGTCGACTATCTCGTGGTGCTGGAGCCCGAGGCGGTCGCTCGCCTGTCGGCGTGCGGGCAGACGGTGTGGTCCAACGGCGCATATGCGGTGCTGCGCAACGCCGCACCTGCCGACGCGGGGTGAGGCGCCGACAATTTGCGACAAATTTCCTGGCGGGCGGCACACTCTTTCGACACTCGCCGCGTAGGCTCGTTCCCAATCCCCTCGTAGTCCTGGGAAAGGGAGAGACGACGATGACGTCGGAAACGGAACTGCGCGAGATCGCGCGCTCGACCAACTGCCTGTTGTCGGAAATCGACGGTGAACTGCGGGTGCTGCGCAACGAAATGCGCGGCGAGATCAAGTCGCTGAAGCTCGGCGCCCAGGCGGACATCCGAGCTCTGTGGCTCGGTGTGTTCGTGCTCTCAATCGGCGTCGCGCTTCTGCTCGCGGCGAACTTCGGCTGGGTCGCCTAGGGATCAGGCTTAGGTGGCGTCGTCTTCGGGTTTTGCGCTCTTGAGCCGGTTCTGGAGGTGTCGAAGTGGCCGTTGCTGCATTTGACGTTGTTGCAGTAGCCGCAGCGGTTCATTTCGTCCGGCAGGTCGCCGACGATGTGCTTGCGGATGAAGTTTTTGAGCCAGCCCATTTCTCGCCCCCGCCTCCGGCATACGCCTCGAAGTTTGTAACCATACCAAACAACCCGAAAGCCTTCCAGAAAAACGGCGTTGCCGTTTTTGGAAGGCTTTTGCGTTTACCTTGCGCGCACCTCGGTGAGGAAGGCGTGAATGTCGGTTTTGAGGGTGTCGTTGTTGCGGTCGAGGGATTGGACGACGTTGCGCTGGTCTTCCGCCAGGGTTCCGGTCTCCTCCGCCGCGCGCACCAGGACGAGCACGGCGTCGGCCACCTGATTGGCGCCGAGGGCGGCTTCCTCGATGTTTTGCGCGATTTCGTCGGTGGCGCTGCCCTGCTGCTCGACCGAGCTTGCGACCATCGCGGTGAGTTCGTCGATTTTGCGGATCGCCTCGCCGATTTCGAGCACTGCCGCCGCCGCCGCGCCGGTTTCGGTCTGAATCTCGCCGATCTTGGCGCCGATCTCCTCGGTCGCGCGGGCGGTCTGGTTGGCGAGGTTCTTCACCTCGCCCGCGACCACGGCGAAGCCCTTGCCCGCTTCGCCGGCGCGCGCCGCCTCGATCGTCGCGTTGAGCGCGAGCAGGTTGGTCTGGTTGGCGATGTCGCTGATGATCTGGATGATCTCGCCGATCGAGGCGGTCGCCTGGTTGAGGGCCACCACCCGGGTGTTGGTGCGCTCGATTTCGCTTACCGCGGCGCGCGAGGCTTCCGATGCCTGGGTCATCTGGCGCGAGATTTCCCGCACCGAGGAGGAAAGCTCGGTGGTGGCGGCGGAGACGTTCTGGATGTTGGAGGACGCTTCCTTGATCCGGTCGGCGGTGGTGCGGGCGAGGGAGCCGGTCTCCCCGGCGTTGCCCGCCATCGTCGCCGACGACCGCGCCACCTGGCTGACCGAGGAGGCGACGAGGTCGAGGCCCACCGACATCCGCTCGTCGAAGCGGCGGCTGAGGTCGTCCATGCGGCGCGTCCGCTCGCGCATTCGCGCCTGCTCGGCGAGCTCGTTTTCGTGCAGCTTCTGCCGTTCGATCGCGTTGGCGCGGAACACCGCGACGGCGCGGGCCATGCCGCCGATCTCGTCCTTGCGGTCTTCGCCCGCGATCGCGACGTCGGTGCGGCCTTGCGCGAGGTCGTCCATCGTCCGGGTGATCGCGCCGATCGGCGCGGCGAGGGCGCGGCTGAGCGCGAAGGCGAGGAACGCGGCGAGCAGAACCAGCGCGCCCATCGAAACGTAGATCGTCAGGGTGACGCGCGCCATCGACCGCTCGCGCACCTCGGCGGCGTTTTCGAGGTGTTCGGTGATGTCGTCGCCGAGGCGCTTGGCGTCTTCACCGAAGGCGTCGAGCACGCCCTGCGGCATGCCGGTGGATTCGATCGCGCGGGCCTCGTTGACGGTCAGGTGGTTGCGCATCAGCCGGAGTTGCTTCTGGGCGAAGTCGGTATTCCAGGTGGTGTAGTGCTTGTGCAGGTCGTCCACCAGCTTGACCGCGTCGGGGTCGTGCGCGGCGAGCGTCTTCAGTTCCTTGTGGCGCGCCGCGGTGAGCTCGCCGAAGCGGGCGAAGATTTCCGGGCCTTCGCGGTCGCTGGAGAGGAGATAGTTCAAGAGAGCGGTGCGCTGGTGCGCGAACGCCTGCTCGTAGGCGGAGTAGGCATTGCGCAGCGCCTGCGCCTCGGCGCGCTGCATCGACGCCAGCTTGATGTCCTGCATCGCGTAGGAGAGCACCGCCGCCATCAGCAGCGTCACCCCGATCAGGATGGCGAAGCTCGCGGTGAGCTTGGTGGAAATCCGGGTATTCTTGAACACGTCCATTCGCCCCGCTCCGTTTCTTTTTGTGGGGTCAGAGCGCGGCTTTGCGCCGGGCCAGCTCGGTGAGGTTGTACTCGACGGTGATCGCGCCGATCGGGGTGTTGTCCTTGCCCGAGATTGTCATGTTGATCTGCGCCTTCCACGACTTGAGGTCCTTGTCGAACTCCTCCTTGTCGACGAACACCGTGCCGTTGCCGAACGGGAAGGTCTTCTGGAACTTGGCTTCGTCGCCCTGCCAGAAATCGGAGGTGACCGAGCTCTGGCCGACGTTGAGGCCCTTTGCGTCCATCACGAAGATTTCGGTGTAGAGCCCCTCGGAGGCGGACTGGATCTGGGTGAGGTAGGCGGAGAGGGGGTTGTTGAGGGTGGCGGCGATCAGCGGCTGGTCGCTGCTTTTGGTCTCGGCCCGCCATTGCTTGTCGAGGACGAGGATCTGCTCCTCGGTGAGGTTGGCGGTCTTGCGGTTTTGCGCGGCGATCGAAAGTTCGACCAGGGGCGAGGCGATCCAACTGCGGATACCCTTGACCGCGTCGTCGCCGATCAGGGAAGCGGTTGGGTGGGTGTCTTGCGCCATCGCCGGAGAAACAATTCCGGCAAGCGCCACCGCGAGGTGAGCGGTGAACCATTTCGCGAACATTTTTCCCCTTTCCCCAAAAAAGGGCGTAACCAAAACGTGGTTTCGCATGCGGGGGTTTCAAGGGATACGGGTGGAGGTGTCGCGGTGCGTGGCTTCGGGTTTTTCAGCTCGCGCGGGGCGGGGTGAAGCGGCGCGGCGACGGTGCGCGATGCGCGAGGAAGGGGCGGAGCGCGCCGCCAGCCA
>LUYR01000439.1 GCA_001603335.1 Rhodospirillales bacterium Alpha_05
TGACCCCGCTACTGGTTTTTCCGCGAAGCGGGATAAGCCGGAGACACGCCGCGTGACGGTTTCATCGCGCTACGCGCAAAAACTAAGGGGTACACAGGGCCCAAGGCCCTGTGCGGGGTCCAGGGGCAGCGCCCCTGGCCTTCCCTTATTCCGCAGTCTTCTGGGTTTTGTATTTCAGCCCTTCGGCGTCGTAGAAGAAGCCGTTGGAGTTGGGGGCGCCGTCGACGATACCGTCGGTTTCGTCGAGGAGCTGTTGCGGGTCGATGTCGCCGTCGATGACGCCGCGGAAGAGTTTGGCGACGTGGACGATATCGACGTCGTGGGGCGAGATGCGGAAGCTTTTGACGCCCATTTCGAGGAACTGCGGGATTTCGGCGGCGAGGTTGCAGACGGTGTAGGACATCGTTTGCGTGCCGTTGACGGTGAGGAAGGGTTTGCCGTCCATGGTATCGACGGTCATGCCGTCGTTATCGAGGTTGCAGACGTAGCGGCAGTTGTCCTTGGGGACGTTGTGGGCGCGGGCGTGGTAGCAGCGCGCCGCGATCGCGAGCGGCATGCGGCCGTAGACGAACGCCTCGACGTCCATGATCCCGGATTTGGCCAGCACCGCCATGGTGGCGCCCGACATTTCGAACGGCAGGCAGACGCGGTCGGCACCGCCGGCGGCCAGCGTGGCGAGGGTGCCTTCGTTATAGACGTTCATCATCGGGCCGATCATATGCTTGCGGCCCTTGAGCATGTCGGCGACGGAGATGTCGTTGGCTTCGTAGTAGAGGTCTTCCGGCGCGACGGTGTCGCGCATCCAGTTCATTTCGCGGCTGGAAAGAATCAGCGCCTGGGTCGACATCACCACTTGCTTGCCGCCAGCGCGCAGGCGTTCGATCACCTCCGGCCAGAACTTGAGCAGGAACGGGGTGCGCTTGGAGCAGACGACTTCGCCCAGCACCACCGTATCGATTTCGGCTTCGTCGGCGACGCGGAAGTAGAGGTCGCGGCGTTTGTCGTTGGCCCAGTTGAACAGCAGCGGCCCGAGGGTGATCTTGGCGTCCTTGGGGTTGGTGGCAATACTCACGATACGCTTTCCTTCGCTGCTTTCAGTGCCAGGCCTTGCGGTACGCGCCTGCGGTTTCCTGTCCGCCCTCGGTGAGGTCGGCGATCGCCGCGGCGTCGAGGGTTTCGCCGCGTTCGAGCGCGTCGACCGCGCCGCGGAAGGCTTTCACCACCTTTTCGACGTAGGCGCGGCCACGCTGGCGACCTTCGATCTTGAGCGCGGTCACCCCTGCGTCGGCGACGTCGGGGAGCATGGTCAGGAGGTTGAGGCTGACCGGCTCCTCGAACAGGTAGCTGAGCTTGTCGTTGGCGGTGAAGCGGCCCTTGCAGAGCGTCGGGTAGCCCGCCGGTTCGCTTTCGGCGAAGCGGTTGATGGTGAAGCCGCCGAGCTTGGAGGCGAGGCCGCGTCCGCTGTCCTCGTATTCGACATGGCTCGCGGGCGAGCAGACGCCGTTTTTGTTCGGCGACTGGCCGGTGACGTAGGAGGAGAGCGAGCAGCGTCCCTCAGCCATCACGCACAGGCCGCCGAAGACGAAGACTTCGGTTTCGACGTCGGTGTGGCGGTTGAGTTCCTTGATCTCGGGCAGCGTCAGCACGCGCGGCAGGACGACGCGGGCGATGCCGAAATTGCGGGCGTAGTAGTTGATCCCCTCCGGCGTCGAGGCCGCGGCCTGCACCGAGAGGTGGCGGCGCATCTGCGGCTGGTTCTTCTGCGCGTATTCGACCAGGCCGATGTCGGCGAGGATCACCGCGTCGGCGCCCATTTTGGCCGCGTCGTCGACGGCGCGGTGCCAGGGGTCGAGGTTGCCGGCGGTGGGGAAAGTGTTGATCGCGACGAGGACGTCGGAGCCGCGTTCGTGGGCATATTCGACGCCCGCGCGGAGTTCCTCGCGATTGAAGTTGAGGCCGGGGAAGTTGCGGGCGTTGGTTTCATCGCGGAAGCCGCAATAAACCGTGTGCGCGCCCGCATCGACTGCGGTGCGCAGGGCGGCGGGCGTTCCCGCCGGGCAAACCAGTTCGAGGCTGGTCACCGGGCGAGAGGGATCGCGGGCGACGCGGGTCATGGCGGAACCTCCATCGACGATGTGTTTGATCTGCGAGCGGTTCTCAAGTGGGATTGGACTTGATGCGTCGCAAGGTTTTTTCGAGTCGGCCGCAGCGTTCTTCCAGCTCGTCGATGCGGCGGGCCTGCGCTTCGGCGCGGCGGGCCACGGGCTGGACGAGGCTGTCGCCGAGGATGTTCATGTCGCTTTCGGCATGGCCGATCGCCTTCAACACCACTTCGGCGATGGTGCGCGCCGGGCGGCTGAGCGGGCCGAAGGTGGACGAGATGTCCTCGAGGAAGTCGATGTCGGCGCCGTCGAGCGCATTCCTGAGCGCGACCACGGCTTCGGTGTCGCCCTCGTAGGACAGGTCGCGGGTGAAGAACATCGCGTCGCCGTCGATGCTGCCGTCGAGCAGGCCGAAGAGGACCTTGAGCGGCGCGCGGATGGTGGCGTCGACGTCCGCCGTGTCGGTTTTCTTCAGCACCTCGACGGTGCCTTCGCCGTCGGCGATGTGGAGCAGGAACAGCCACGGCAGGTCGACGACGTCGACGAGGAAGCGCTTCGGCCCCAGCGGCGTCAGGCGTTCGAACAGGCCCGGGTGGCGGGTTTGCAGGCGGCGCGCGAGACGTTCGGCCAGGGGCTGGAACACGTCCGGCGGAATTGCCCGCAACATCAACCCGCCCAGCAGAACGGGCGAAAAGGGTGGCGTCGACATCGTGCTATCCCCAATGCGTGCGGTATGGCGACCGTTTTAGCACGCGATTTTCGCCTTGTCCTCTTTAAGCCGCCCGCTTGCGGCGGGAAAAACGCCGCCGCCGGAGCGG
>LUYR01000440.1 GCA_001603335.1 Rhodospirillales bacterium Alpha_05
GGCCTATGCGCCGCCGGTCGCGCGGGTTTCGCCCGAGATCGCCCTGCGCCTCCTTGCCGCGCACCGCCGCAACGCCCAGCGGTGGCGCAATCTCGGCCTCGCCTGCGTCGCGATGCTGGCGGTCGGCCTGACCTACCAGGACGTCTACGCCTCGCGCCCGCCGACGCTCTCCGAGGCAGCCCGCGTCACCCCCGACGACCAGGGCAACATCCGCATCGCCATCGCGCCGGTGGCCGACGGCAACTTGCACCGCTTCGATTTCATCGCCTCCGATGGCCATCGCGTGCGCTTCTTCCTGATCAACCGCTACGACGCCGATCACGTCCGCATGGGCGTGGTGTTCGACACCTGTATGATCTGCGGCGACAAGGGGTACATTCAAGAAGGTAACGAAATCATATGCATATCGTGCAACGTTCACCTGTTCCGTCCATCCATCGGCAAGGCGGGCGGCTGCAACCCGGTGCCGCTCGACCATGAAATCGCGGGTGACAGCATCGTGATCGCGGCGAAATCCCTGGAGCAGGGGGCGAAGTATTTCTCCGAGGTGGTTGAGATCGCCGTCGCCGACCCGGTGAGCGGCGCGAAGCTGATCAATACCAAGGCGCGCTACCAGTACGAATTCCGCGGCCGGACCTTCTTCTTCGAGAATCAGGCGAACTACGACGCTTTCCGCGCGTCGCCGGAAACCTACGCAGCCGACACCGTCAGCCGTTTGTGGCGGGTGCAGGGTCATCAGGCGAAGGAGGGCTGAAGCATGTTTTGGCGGCTATTGCGGCAATCCTTCCTCCAGGGGCGACGGCGCAAGGTTCTCTCGGGCCTCACCGTCGGGCTGGCAGCGACCCTCGGGATGGCGCTGGCGACGTTGTCGGTCGGCGTCGGCGACAAGATGGCGCAGGAGATGCGGGCCTACGGCGCGAATATCCGCGTCGTGCCCAAGGGCGAGAGCCTGTCCCTCGCCGTCGGCGGGCTCGATCTCAATCCGCTGAAAGGCCGCGAGACGTTGTCGGAAGACGACCTGTCGCTGATCAAGGATATCTTCTGGCGTAACAACATCATTGGGTTGGCCCCGTTTCTTGATGTACCGGTTTTACTCGGAAGCAGCGGCAAGGCGCGCCTGATCGGCACGTGGTTCTCGCGCGACATGCCGATGCCCGATGGCGACGCCTTCACCGTCGGCGTGCGCAGCGTCGCGGCGCATTGGCAGGTGGAGGGTGACTGGCCGGTCGAGGACGCGGAGGACCAGGTGCTGCTCGGCAAGAGTTTGGCCCGCCGCCTCGGCCTCGGCGTCGGCGCGAGCTTGGACCTTTCCGGGCATCCGGTGCGCGTCGTCGGCCTTCTCGAAACCGGCGGCGACGAAGAGTCCGCGATCGTCGGTCCGCTCGCCCTGGCGCAGGAGATCGCCGGGCTGCCGGGCCGGGTGCGCGCCATCGAGGTGAGCGCGCTCACCGTGCCCGAGACCGAGCTTTCGCTGCGGGCGCGCCACAACACCGATGCCCTCACCACCGCCGAGTACGATGTCTGGTATTGCACCGCCTATGTCTCGACCATCGCGCACCAGATCGAGGAAGCGGTGGTCAACGCCTCGGCGCGGCCGATCTGGCAGGTGGCGGCGGGCGAGGGCGCGGTGATCGGCAAGATGCAGGTGCTGATGGCGGTCGTGACCCTGGCGGCGTTCCTTTCCGCCGCCATGGGCGTCTCCGCCCTGATGACCGCGACGGTGGTGGAGCGGGCGCGCGAGATCGGCCTGATGAAGGCATTGGGCGCGAGCCTTGACGAGATCAACGCCCAGTTCCTCGCCGAGGCGGCGATGATCGGCGCGGCGGGCGGGTTGCTCGGATGCGGTTTCGGCGCGCTGTTGTCGCAGGGGATCAGCGCCATGGTGTTCGGCCAATCGGTGCCGGTGCCGTGGATCGCGGTGCCGCTGGTGACGGTGGCGGCGATCCTGGTGGCGTTGGCGGGGGCCGCGTATCCGGCGCGGACGATCGCGCGCCTCGCGCCGGTGGAGGTGCTCTATGGCCGCAAATAACCGCTGGCCGATGTTCGCCCGTCTGCTTTGGCGGTCGCTCACCGTGCGCGCCGGACGCGTCGGCGTCGCGCT
>LUYR01000441.1 GCA_001603335.1 Rhodospirillales bacterium Alpha_05
TGGCGAGGGCGGGCTCGACGAATTCGGGCAGCGCCGCCTTGCGTGCGCCGGGTATCGCCTTCGGCCCCGGCGGCGGCGCGGACTGGGGTTCGACGCTGCTCCAGACCGCCTCGGGTTCGGCCGCGACGGCGTCGGTGTCGCGCCCGGTTTTGACCGAATCCGGGCGTTCCTCGAGGATGTCGGGGTCGTCGGCGGTGCGCGCGGCCGCGTCGTCGCCCTTGATCAGCAGCCAGTTCTCGCGCTTTTCCTTGGGCTTCGGCTTCATCCGCACGAGGTGCCAGCGGCCGCCGAGCTTCTCGCCCGCGAGGGTGAAGTCGAGGTGGCCTTTTTTCAGGCCCTTGTGCGGGTCGCCGTCGGGGGTCCAGGTGCCGCGATCCCAGACGATCACCGTGCCGCCGCCGTATTCGCCCTTGGGGATGATGCCTTCGAAGTCGCCGTAGTCGAGGGGGTGATCCTCGACCGCGACGGCGAGGCGCTTTTCCCCCGGCACCAGGCTCGGGCCGCGCGTCACCGCCCAGCTTTTCAGCACGCCGTCGAGCTCGAGGCGGAAGTCGTAGTGCAGGCGGCGTGCGTCGTGCTTCTGCACCACGAAGCGGTTGCCCGCGCCTTCGCCCGCCTCGCCCCGGGGTTCGGAGGTGACGCTGAAGTCGCGCTTGGCACGGTAGGTTTCGAGCTTCGCCATTTACCCCGCCTTGCGCGATTTTTTCGGTTTGGTCGGCTTGGCCTCGGCTGCGCTCCGCTTGAGCGCGGTCATCAGGTCGATCACCGGCGCGGCCTTCTTCTTCGGCGCGGCGGGCGGCGCCTCGCCCGCGATCTTCGCCGCGATCACCGCCTTCAGGGCGTCCTCGTAGCGGTCGGTGAACTGCGCCGGGTCGAAGCTGCCGGTCTTGGTGGCGATGATGTGCTTGGCAAGGTCGAGCATGTCCTTGCCGATCTTGTGTTTGGCGATGCCGCCGAAGACCTCGGCGGGCGGGCGCACCGCGTAGTCGAAATTGAGGGTGGTGGCGATCATCCCGGCGTCGAAGCTGCGGATCAGCACCGAGCGGACGCGGCGGAACAGCACTGCGCGGGCGATCGCGGCGACGCCTTCCTGGCGCAGGCCCTCGCGGATCAGGCCGAAGGCCTCGCGCGCGGCGGCGTCGGCGGGGCGGAGGTAGTAGGGCTTGTCGAAGTAGAGAGTGTCGATCGCGTCGCAGCGGACGAATCCGCCGACGTCGAGGGTCTTGGTGTTTTCCGGCACCGCCTCGGCGACCGCATCGGGTTCGAGGATGGTCCAGTCGCCGTCCTCGCCGTAGCCCTTGACCTGGTCTTCGCGCGGCACTTCGCGACCGTTGACCGGATCGACGTAGATCCGCCGGACGCGGTGGCCGGTGGCGCGGTTGACGGTGTTGAGGGTGATTCGCTCGGCGGTCGAGGCGGCGCTGTGCAGCGCCACCGCGCAGCGCAGTTCGCCGATCTTCAGGGATCCTTTCCAGAGCGCTCGCGCCACCGCCGATCCTTGCGTTCCGCCGCGCCTCGAGCGGCGCGGATCATGCGATCAACGCGCGCGCGGGGGCTTGGTTCCGGGCCCGCTACCCGACCCTCGGCAGGAACCTTCCCGCCTTCCTGGCGTTTTGTCGGCAAGATCCATTGCAATGAGGCAAAGCCATGAACGGCATCATTTACCTGATCGGACTCGTGGTCGTCATCCTGGCGGTCCTGTCCTTTTTCGGGTTCCGGTAGATCCGGGTCCTGGCGCTTGCTGACGGTGTCGCGCCCATGACGGGCAGGGCGACTTCGCAACAGGGAGAACCAAGATGCGCAGTATTCTGCTTTGGGTACTTGGCGTACCCATTCCGATCATCATTTTGATCGCGCTGTTGTACAACTGAACCCAACCCCGGCCCGGAAAATTCCGGGCCGGGGTTTTTTCAGGCGCGGTTGCGGAGCGTCGAGGCGCGCACCGCCGGGCGCGGCTGGCCGCTCACGATCACCGCATCGGCGACGAGCAGCAGCGGCACCGCGACGAGGCCGCCGATCGGCCCCCAGAGCCAGAGCCAGAAGAGGATCGCGACGAACACCGCGAAGGGGTTGAGGGTCATGGTGCGGCCGAGCACCTGGGGAGTGGCGAACTGGTTCTCGGCGAGGTTGACCGCGCTGTGGCCGAGAGCGGGGAGGAAGATTTCCCAGCCCTCGAAGTTGGTCATCCCGACGCCGAGCAGCAGCACGATCATGATCGCGGTGCCGACGTAGGGGACGAAGTTCATGATGCAGGCGAGGATCCCCCAGAGCCACGGCGTCGGCGCGCCGATCATCCACATCACCAGGCCGACGCATGCGCCCATGGCGATGTTGATCGCGGTGATCGCGAGCATGTAGTGCGACACCGCGACCTCCACCCGCGCGATCACCCGGTCGACGCGGCGGCACTGGCTCGGCGTTTCGCAGAAGCCGATCAGGCCGTTGCGCAGGCTGTCGCGGGTGGCGATGAAGAAGTACAGTCCGGCGAGGAAGACGATGATCTGGGAGAGCATCGCCGGGGCGAGCAGCGCCGCGCTTTCCACCGCCTTGCCGCCGTCGACGGTCACCGACATGCCCGCCTTCGGGTCGTTGCCGAGCTGGTCGCGGAAGCGCGAGGTGTCGGGGAACGCGCCCTGCCAGCTGAGGATCTCGGTCTGGATCTTGCTCCAGATTTCCGGCAGGCGCTCGAACCACACCGACATCGGCCAGGCGAAGGCGAGGATGAATGCGGTAAGCAGCGCCGCGATCGCCAGCGTGAGGAGCAGCGCGGACAGGGCCGCGGGGACGCGGAAGGCCTCGATCCGGCGCGCCAGCGGCGCCAGCATCAGGCCGAAGACCACCGCGAGGGTGAGCGGCGCGAACACCATGCTGGCGGCATCGAGTCCGGCGAGAACGATCACCCCGCCCGACAGCACGATCGCCCAGCGCGCCGCGATCGGCAGGGCATCGGAGCGGCTCGAAGATGTCGACGCGGGGGCAGAACGGCGGCGAGTCAATGGCATCACGGTCTTCCTGAAAGAGTTCAAGGAAGACAACCGATTAGCTCGGCGATGGTTCCGTCAGCCGACGAGCGGCGCGGTGATGACGATGCGCACGCCGCCGCCTTCGAAGGTGCGCTCCCAGGTGCCGCCGAGCTCGCCCTGGATGCTGGCGCGAATCAGGCGGGTGCCGAAGCCGTTGCTCTCGGGTTCGGCGACGGCGGAGGGGCTGGTTTCCGCCC
>LUYR01000442.1 GCA_001603335.1 Rhodospirillales bacterium Alpha_05
CCGAATCCCTCGCCCACGCCGACGGCCCCCAGCCGGTGATCGCCGCCGCCGGCGGCATCACCGCCAGCAACGCCGCCGACTACGCCCGCGCGGGCGCGCACGTGCTGGTCACGTCCTCGCCCTATACCGCGAAGCCCGCCGACGTGCAGGTGACGATCACGGCGGCTTGAAGAAAGGTCGGGGCGCTGCCCTGAACCCCGCAAAGGGCCTTGGGCCCTTTGATCCCTCTCGTTTTTTGCGCGCAGCGCCATACCACCATCACGCGGCGTGACGGTTGATAGCGCTGACGCGCAAAAAACCAGAACTTAGGGGAGGTCTGGAGGGTCCGAGACCCTCCAGGTCTTCCTCCCCAGCGCCGCGACGATCGCGGCACCGGCTTGGGCGGTATTGGCGGTGCCGCCGAGGTCGCCGGTGCGGAGGTTGGGTTGAACGACGGTTTGCTCGATCGCCTTGACGATCGCGGCGCCAGCTTCCTCTTCGCCGAGGAAGTCGAGCATCATCGCGGCGGACCAGATCTGGCCGATCGGGTTGGCGATGCCCTTGCCTGCGATGTCGGGGGCCGATCCGTGCACCGGCTCGAACAGCGAGGGGAGCTTGCGGGTCGGGTTGATGTTGGCCGAGGGGGCGATGCCGATGGTGCCGGTGCAGGCGGGCCCGAGGTCGGAGAGGATGTCACCGAAGAGGTTGGAGGCGACGACGACGTCGAAGCGGTCGGGGTGGAGGACGAAGTTCGCGGTGAGGATGTCGATGTGGTACTTGTCCCACTTCACGTCGGGGTAGGACTTGGCCATTTCGACGACACGCTCGTCCCAATAGGGCATGGTGATCGCGATGCCGTTGGACTTGGTGGCGGAGGTGAGGTGTTTCTTCGGCCGCTTCTGCGCGAGGTCGAAGGCGAATTTCAGGATCCGGTCGACGCCGATGCGGCTCATCACGGTTTCCTGGATCACCACCTCGCGCTCGGTGCCGGGGTACATCTTGCCGCCGACCGAGGAGTATTCGCCCTCGGTGTTCTCGCGCACCACCATGAAGTCGATCGAGCCCGGCTCGCGACCGGCGAGCGGACAGGGCACGCCCGGCATCAGGCGCACCGGGCGGAGGTTGACGTACTGGTCGTATTCGCGGCGGAACTGGAGCAGCGAGCCCCAGAGCGAGACGTGGTCGGGCACGGTATTGGGCCAGCCGACCGCGCCGAAGAACAGGGCGTCGGCATTGCCGATCTTGGCCTTCCAGTCGTCGGGCATCATCTGGCCATGCTTGGCGTAGTAGTCGCAGCAGGCGAAGTCGTGATCCTGAAGATCGAGGCTGAAGCCGAAGCGTTTCGCCGCGGCCTCGAGCACCCGCACCCCTTCGGGCATCACTTCCTTGCCGATGCCGTCGCCGGGAATGACGGCAATGGTATACCTGCGCTCGCTCATCGATGGACTCCTTGGGAATTTCGGAACGACTGGAATTCCCGGGGAGTATATCCCGATCGCGGAACCGCTGCCACGCATTGCCCCATGCCGGAAACGCAAGATCCACGGGCTTTGCCGCCCGCCGCCTTGACAAGCGGGGGAACGGACACGAAACCAAGGGGACAGATTTTCACCCCCGGAGCGTTCATGTCGCGTGTTTTTGGTATTGCCGTCGCCTGCCTTGCCCTAGCCGCCTGCACCAGCCAGCGAGAGACCACCACCTCGCGCACCGCGACCGAGCAACTGCTGCTCTCCGCCGCCGCCGAGCGCGCCGCCGAAGCGGTGGCCGCCGACGTTCCGGCGGGGAAGAAAACCTTCGTCGTCGCCGACAACTTCGACGCGGTGGACGGCAAGCAGGCGATCGGCGCGATCCGCGCGGCGATCCTGGCGCGCGGCGCGGCGCTGGTGGCGGACCGGGCGCAGGCCGAGCAGATCGTCGAGATCCGCTCCGGCGCGCTCGGCATCGACAATTCCGACACCATCGTCGGCATGCATGAATCCGAGGTGCCGATTCCGCTCACCCAGGGCGGCATCACCATCCCCAAGATCGCGTTGTTCGAGAAGGTGCGCCAGCTCGGCATCGCCAAGTTCGCCCTGGCGGTCTACGACGCGCAGACCGGTCTCGCGATCACCAAGCCCACGCCGAAGTTCGGCTACGCGCGCAAGAACGACTACACCGCCGCGTTCGTGATTTCGTGGAAGCGCGACGACATCTACGAGCCCGACAGCGCCGCCGCCGACACCCTGGAAATCGGCACCACCGCCGACGACGCCTGGCAGCGGGTGAGCGCGCCGCCCAAGCCCGGTCCGGGCGAGCCCGACCCGGCGGTGCGCGCACCCGAGGCGGCGAAGGAAATGCCCGCCACCGCCCCC
>LUYR01000443.1 GCA_001603335.1 Rhodospirillales bacterium Alpha_05
GGGGCTAGCCCCTTGCATCCCATGAATTTTGTTTTTGCGCGTAGCGCCATAAGACCCTCACGCGGCGTGAAGGTCGATTGCGCTGGCGCGCGGAAAACAAGTGGGAGGTCTGGAGGGCCCGAGGCCCTCCAGGCAGGGTTCGGGGCGGCAGGCCCGATCCAGCTTCAGCCGAAGCGCACCGCGGTGCCGTTGGCGGAGACCATCAGCATGGTTTTGTCGTCGCCGCCGATGACTTCGTAGTCGAGGTCGACGGCGATCACCGCGTGGGCGCCGAGGTTGTAGGCTTCCTCGCGCATATCGGCGAGGGCGAGTTGCTTGGCTTCGCGCAGCGCCTTTTCGTAGCCGCCGGAGCGGCCGCCGACGACGTCGCGGATGCCGGCGAAGAAATCCTTGAACACGTTGGTGCCCATGATCGCCTCGCCGCTGACGATGCCGAGGTAGGCGGTGACTTTGTGATCCTGGATGCCATCGGTGGTGGTCACCATGACGTCGTCGGCGGGATTGCGGGCCATGAAAGTCTCCAATCAGATCAAGCGGTCAAACGCGAAAAACTCAATGCCGGAAGTGTCGCATCCCGGTGAACACCATGGCAAGGTTGGCTTCGTCGGCGGCGGCGATGACGTCGGCGTCGCGGATCGAGCCGCCCGGCTGGATCACCGCGGTGGCTCCGGCTTCGGCGGCGGCGAGGAGGCCGTCGGCGAACGGGAAGAACGCGTCGGAGGCGACCACCGAGCCCTTCGCCAGGCTTTCGGTCAGGCCCGCGGCGTGGGCGGCGTCTTCCGCCTTGCGCGCCGCGATGCGCGAGGAGTCGACGCGGCTCATCTGCCCCGCGCCGATGCCGACGGTGGCGTTGTCCTTGACGTAGACGATGGCGTTCGACTTGACGTGCTTGGCGACGGTGAAGGCGAACAGGAGGTCGCGCATTTCCGCCGCGGTCGGCACGCGCTTGCTCACCACCTTGACCTCGTCGGGGGAGATCCGGCCGTTGTCGCGCGACTGCATCAGGACGCCGCCCGCGAGGGTCTTGGCGAACCAGCCAGGCGCGGTGGCGTCGGGCATGCCGCCGGTGAGCAGCAGGCGGAGGTTCTTTTTCGCCGCGAACAGGGCGATCGCCTCGTCGTCGGCTTCGGGCGCGATCACCACTTCGGTGAAGATCTTCGACACCTCCTCGGCGACGCCGAGGGTGAGGCGGCGGTTGAGCGCGACGATGCCGCCGAAGGCGCTCACCGGGTCGCATTTCAGCGCGTCGGCGTAGGCCTTGAGGATGTCCTTGCCGGTGGCGACGCCGCACGGGTTGGCGTGCTTGATGATCGCGACCGCCGGTTCGGCGAATTCGGCGACGAGTTCGAACGCGGCGTCGGTGTCGTTGAGGTTGTTGTAGGACAGCTCCTTGCCCTGCACCTGGCGCGCGGTGGCGACGCCGGGACGGTTGGAGCCGTCGGCGTAGAACGCGGCCTGCTGGTGCGGGTTCTCGCCGTAGCGGAGCTCCTGCACCCGGGTGCCGGTGATGAACAGCTTCTCGGGGAAGGTTTCGCCGCGCGCGGCGGCGAACCACTTGGCGATCGCCGCGTCGTATTCGCCGGTGCGGGCGTAGGCCTTGTGCGCGAGTTCGCGGCGGAATTCAACGGTGGTCGCGCCATAGTTGGCGGCGAGTTCCGAGGTGACGCGGACGTAGTCGGCGGGGTCGACGACGACCGTGACCGCGGCGTGGTTCTTGGCCGCGGCGCGGATCATCGAGGGGCCGCCGATGTCGATGTTCTCGACGCAGGTGTCGTAGTCCGCGCCCTTGGCGACGGTCGCCTCGAACGGGTAGAGGTTGACCACGACGAGGTCGATCGGGTCGATTTCGGCGTCGGCCATCGCCTGCTCGTGCGCCGCGTTGCCGCGGATGCCGAGGATGCCGCCGTGGATCTTCGGGTGCAGGGTCTTGACCCGACCGTCGAGCATTTCCGGGAAGCCGGTGTGGTCGGCGACTTCGGTGACCGGGATGCCGGCGTCGCGGATCGCCTTGGCGGAGCCGCCGGTGGAGAGGATCACCACGCCGAATTCATGCAGCGCGTGGGCGAAGTCGATCAGGCCGGTCTTGTCGGAAACCGAAATCAGCGCGCGGCGGATCGGCGTGTGGTCAGACGGGGACATGGGTACGGGTCCTTCGAAGTGAGACGGCAAAAGCTTCAGGATGCGGCGGCTTGGTCTTGCGGCGGCATCGCGTATTCCGGTACCAGGGTGTGCAGCACCGCCATCGCCGCGGCGGCGTCACTGTCGTGGCAGGCGGCTTCGAGCCGCGCCAGGAGCGACCGGACCTCGGCGAGTTCGACGTGACGCGGCGCGGCGAGCAGCACGCCCTTGGAGGCGGTGGGCAGCAGTTCCTCGTCGCCGTGGAAGACTTCCTCGAACATCTTCTCGCCCGGGCGCAATCCGGTGAAGACGATGGGGATGTCCACGTCGGGGCGCAAGCCCGCGAGGCGGATCATCTGCCGCGCGAGGTCGACGATCTTCACCGGGCGGCCCATTTCGAGGACGTAGATCTTGCCCTTGTGGTCGTCCGACTGCTCCGGTGCCGTGCCCATCGCGCCCGCCGCGATCACCAGCTCGACCGCCTCGCGGATGGTCATGAAGTAGCGCTGCATCTCGGGGTGGGTGACGGTGAGCGGCCCGCCTTCGCGCAGCTGCTTCTCGAACAGCGGCACCACCGAGCCGGTGGAGCCGAGCACGTTGCCGAAGCGCACGGTGATGAAGCGGGTGCCGGCGGCTTCGAGGTCCATCGCCTGGCAGAAGCACTCCGCCATACGCTTCGACGCGCCCATCACGTTGGTCGGGTTGACCGCCTTGTCGGTGGAGACCATCACCATCGCCCGCACGCCGTGGGCGACGCAGGCCTCGGCGACGTTGCGCGAGCCGACCGCGTTGGTGCGCAGGCCTTCGAGCGGGTTGGCCTCGACCAGCGGCACGTGCTTGAGCGCCGCGGCGTGGAACACCAGCTCGGGGCGGGTCTCGGCGAAGATCGCGTCGAGGCGCTCGCGGTTGCGCACGTCGCCGATCATCGCGGCGCGCGAAAGGGCGGGGTGGCTGCGCTGGATTTCCATGTCGATGGTGTAGAGCGCGAACTCGGAGGCTTCAACTAGGGTCAGCGACGTGGGGCCGAAGCCCGCGACCTGGCGCACCAGTTCGCTGCCGATGCTGCCGCCCGCGCCGGTGACGAGAACCCGGCGACCGTGGATCAGCGCCGCCATGCCGTCGCGGTCGAGCACCGTCTGCGGCCGCTGCAGCAGGTCTTCGAGGGCGACCGGCTTCAGGTCGATCGCGTGTGCGCCGTCGGCGGAGCGCAGGTCGTCGAGGCGCGGCAGGCGCGAGAGGCCGAGGCCGAGGCGTTCGCAGGTCTCGAGCACCCGCGCCACCACCTCGCCGTCGAGGTTGTCCTTGGTCAGGATCACCCGCGTCGGTCGTTGACCGCTTTCGGTGAGCTGCGCGACCGCGGCGTCGAGGTCGTCGACCGTGCCCATTACCGCGATGCCGCGAATGCTGCGGCCGACGCGCGACTGGGTCTCGCCGAGGATGCCGACGACGCGGTAGTTGGCGGTGGGGTTGCTTTCCATCGCGCGGAGGAAGAGGTCGGCCGCGTCGCTCGCGCCGATCAGCAGCACCGGCACCCGCCCGGTCTGGAGCGCCTCTTGACGCAACGAGAAGCGGCGATCTTTCAGGAAGCGATAGGCGAAGCGCGGCCCGCCGAGCATTAGGAGCAGCACGCACCAGACGATGAACGGCGTCGAGCGCGGGAAGTTCTCGAGGCGGTTGAACAGGAACAGCGCGAGGGTGAAGCCGATCACCAGCAGGGTGACGCCGCGCACGATCGCGATCAGGTCGTCGACCGAAGCATAGCGCCAGATGCCGTCGTACATCCGCTGGCTGCGGAAGGCGACGGCGGCGAAGCCGACGAAGGCGCCGATCATCGCAAGGTAGGTCAGCACCGGGAACTGGTAGATCGCCAGGGTGTCGAGGCGCAAGTAGAGCGCGATCGGCAGCGCCAGGGCGGCCATGACCAGATCATGGGCGAAGACGATGTGCTTGCGTGACAGACGCATGGGAGCCTTCAACAGCGGCTGGGCGAAATTCGGGCTGAAGGTACACCGAACCCGCGCGTCGCGGAAGGCAAAAGCCGCACCCCGCCTAGCCCTTGTCGCGATTGGCGAACTTGGTCTGGAACAGGATCAGGATGAGGGCGGTGACGGCGGCGGCGGCGGCGAGCGCCTGCCAGGAGTGGCCGACTGCGGCGAGGTGCGCCATGCCGATCAGGCAGAGGTTGGCGACCAGGATCAGCAGGCAGACCTGGGCGTGGCTCCAGCCGCCCTGGTTCGCCTTCTGGTAAAAATGCTCGCGGTGCGCGCGCAGGATCGCCTTGCCTTCGAGCGCCCGGCGGGCGAGCGTGAGGCTCGCGTCGGCCCAGTAGAGCGCGGGGAGGATCAGCGCCACCGCCCAGCCTTCCGGGTGCTTCGCCACGCCTTGGAGCATCAGGTAGCCGAGGACGTAGCCGAGCGGAATGCTGCCGACGTCGCCCATGAAGATCTTCGCCGGATGCCAGTTCCATACCAGGAACCCGAGGACGCAGCCCGCGACGATCGCCAGCAACCCCGAGGGAATTGCGCCGGGGAGCGCGAACAGCAGGCCGACGGCGATCGACAGCGCCTCGACGCCGGTGATGCCGTCGATGCCGTCCATGAAGTTGGTGAGGTTGACGAACCACACCCAGGCGAGGCCGAGGACGAGCTTCTCGACGCCGGGGGGCACCACGCCGCCGGTGAGGGAAAAGCGCGGCATCAGCGCCAGGGTCACCGCCACCGCGACGATCTGCGCGGCGAAGCGCGGCCACGCGGGGAGCGTGCGGCGGTCGTCGATCCACGAGATCAGCGCGAGCGTCGCCGCGCCGCCGAGCATCGCCCAATCCGCGAGCGT
>LUYR01000444.1 GCA_001603335.1 Rhodospirillales bacterium Alpha_05
GATCTCGCCGTCGGCGTCGATCCAGGCGCAGCCCTTGAGCGACACCGCGAGCGCGGGCGCGCGGGGCAACAGGACCCGGCGCGTCATCGCGCGATCCGGCGGGGCGGGAGGGGCTGAACTCGCATCGCGCGATGATGCCGAGATTCCGCCCGCGCGGCAAGCGTTCGCGCGATGTTCCGGTCAGGCCTCGAGGAATTTCGCCGCGAATTCGCCGATCGGCACCGGGCGACCGAGGAAGTAGCCTTGCCCGACCGGGCAGCCGAGGAATTCGAGGATCTGGCATTGCTCGGCGGTTTCCACGCCCTCGGCGACGCAGCCGACATTGTAGATGCTCGCCATGTTGACCGCGATCGCCGCGAGGCTGTGGCGCGCCGAGGCGACGGTGAGCGGGGCAACGAAGGCGCGGTCGATCTTCAGGGTGTCGATCGGCAGGCGGTCGAAGTAGCCGAGCGAGGAATAGCCCGAGCCGAAGTCGTCGAGCGCGATCTTGAATCCCTCGCTCTTGAGCGCCTGGAGCTGGTTGATCGCCCACATCGCGTTCTGCATCACCACGCCCTCGGTGACCTCGAACTCGACGGTCTCGGGGGTGAGCTCGGCCAGCGCGACGCGGCTGAGGAGGCGGCGGGCGAAGCCGGGATTGTTGAGGTCGGCCATCGACAGGTTGATCGCGACCGGCAGCGGCAGCAATCCGGTGCGGGCGCGCGCCCAGCGCCCGACGGTGTCGACGACGAAGTCGGTGAGCGGCTGGGTGAGGCCGCCGGATTCGGCGATCGGGATGAATTCGGCGGGGGAGACCGCCTCGCCCTCGCGGGTCCAGCGCAGCAGCGCCTCCGCGCCGACGACGCGGCGGGTGCCGAGATGGACCTTGGGCTGGAGCGCGACCGAGAGTCCCTCGCCCGAGTTCACCGCGCGACGCAACGAGGTGAGAAGGCCGAAGCGACGGTCGACGTCGGCGCGCATCGCGGTGTTGTAGGGCAGCACCTGGCCGCGGTGGGTGCGCTCCACATGCAGCAGCGCCGAACTCGCCGAGCGCATCGCTTCGGAGGGATCGGCGGCGACGTCGGCGAGGTTGATCAGGGTGGCGGTGGCGGAAACCGCGATCTCGATGCCGTCGACGGTGTAGGGCCTTTCGATCGCGCGGTTGACCAGCCCGGCGTCGAGGCTGGTTTCGTCGCCGAGAAGGGCGAAGGTGTCGTCGCCGATGCGCGCCGCGATCAGGCCTTCGCCGCCGTTCTCGATCAGCGCGCGGTAGACCGCGCGGAGCAGCAGGTGGGCGGTGTGGGGGCCGTGAACGGCGACGATGCTGTCGTAGGAATCGACGCTCATCAGCGCCATCCGCGCCGCGGGCGCGAGCTTGGTGCGCTGCACTTCGAGGGCGGCCTCGAAGGCGTTGAGGTTGGGGATTTCCAGCACCGGGTCGATGTAGGCGAGACGGTCGAGGCGGGCGATCAGCGAGAGATTCTCGAAGCCGACCGAGATGTTGGTGGAGAACAGCGCGAGCAGCGAGAGGTCTTCCTCCGCCACCTCGCAGTCCGCCTCGACGTAGACGAACAGCCGGCCTTCGACGCTGCTGGCGAAGTGGAAGGCGATCGCGCCGTTGCGGATGATCGGGTTGGGCTGGTCCGGATCGTGGCAGAGCGCGGCGATCGCGGGGTCGAAGGCGGAGTCGACGACGCTGCCGAGGGTGTACTGCAGGCGGCCCACCGCGCTCACCACCCGGCAGGTATCGACGCCGTCGGCGCCGACCGTCTTGGCGCACACCAGCCCGTGCGGCTCGACCCCCACCAGGCTCGCCACCTGGGTCAGCACGCCCTGGCAGAACAGCTCGAAGTTGGTGCGCTGGAACAGCCGGTTGGCGCTCTTGACGATCATCTCGAGGCCGGCGCGGTTGTGGCTGATCCGGCGCAGGTGCTCGAAGCTACGGATCGCGCCGGTGAGCACGGTGATCAGGCGGGTCTGGGTGATTTCGTCCTTGGTGCGGTAGTCGTCGATCTCGTAGGCGGAGATCACCGCGAGCTCGGGGGCGTAGCCCGGCTGACCGGTGCGCAGCACCAGGCGCATTTCGCGATAGCCCTTTTCGCGCAAGTCCCGCACCAGCGCGAGCCCGGCGTCGGGGGTTTCCATCACCACGTCGATCAGCCCGACCGCGATGTCGGTGTGGCGGCGCACCTGATCCCAGGCCTCGGCGACGGAATGCGCGTGGAGGAGTTCGAGGGGGCGGTCGAAGATCGTCACGTCACGTCGCGCAGCGCGAAGGCGGTGGCGCGGTGGACGTCGGCGTCGTCGTCGACCACGAGAATCCGCCAGCAGCGCGGCGAGATGCCGGGCGTCGGTGGTGCTTCGGCGTCGTCGGCGAAGCTCACCAGGTCATCGGTGGTCGTCAGATCATCGCCCGACATCGTAAATTCTCCCACTCTGCACGCTGGTTTCCGCCGGAGCGACGGCGGGAATTTCGACGATCATCGCGGTGCCCTTGCCGGGGGCGCTTTCGGCGCGGATGGTGCCGCCGAGAATGCCGCTGACGATGTTGAAGGTGATGCTGAGGCCGAGGCCGCTCCCGCCCTGGCCGAGCCGGGTGGTGAAGAATGGCTCGAAAACCTTTTTGCGCACCGCCTCGTCCATCCCCTTGCCCGTGTCCCGTACCGTGATCACGATGGTGCCGCCGATGCCGTCGCGCGCCGCGACCGTGATCGTGCCGCCGTCGCCGTCGTCGAACGCGTGCGTTCGCGCATTGGAGATGAGGTTGATCAGCACCTGACCCAAGGGGCCAGGGTAACTGTCGAGGCGAGTTTCGGTCGCAATCTCGGTTTTGAGGGTGATGTCGACGTGGTTGAACTGCGGCTGTATCGTGCCGACGACGTCGCGGATCAGCTCGCCGAGGGCGAAGACGCGGCGTTGCTGGCTGGTCTGGTCGAAGGCCACCTGCTTGAACTGCTGCACCAGCCGCGCGGTGCGGTCGAGGCCGCGCAGCATGATCTCGGTGCTTTCGCGCATGTCGTCGAGGAAGCTCGACAGCGACGCGCGCCGGAGCTGGCCGCTCTCCACCTCGGTGCGGAAGCCCGCGACCCGCTCGGCCATGGTGCTCGCCACCGTCACCGCGCTGCCCACCGGAGTGTTGAGCTCGTGGGCCACCCCCGCGACGAGGCTGCCGAGGCTGGCGAAGCGCTCGACCCGCACGAGTTCCTCCTCCGCCGTGCGCTGGTTCGCCTCGGCGGCCTTGCGTGCCGCGTTGGCGCGGCTCCAGCCGAAGCAGATGCCGCCGATCAGCAGCAGTCCGGCGGCGGCGAGGGCGATGTGGCGGAGCGTCCAGATCGTGGCAAAGGTGCTGAGCGGGATTTCGCCGACGATTTTCCAGTCGTCGAGGCGGACGCCATGGGGGCCGGAGTCGGGGTCGTCGGAGACCAACTGCGACGGGGCGATCGACTGGAAGACGTAGGCGGTGTGGCCGATGTCGAACTCGCCGTCGCCGGTCTCGGTGCCGATCACCGCCCATGCCGCGGGATTGGTTTTCGCCATTGTCGTCTCGCGGCCGAACATGAAGCCCCAGAGCTGGTCCTTCGGTGCGCCGGAGAGCCAGTAGCCCGCGCCGTTGAGCCACTGCACCGGCACCGCGCCCGGAATCTGCGCGCGCTCGATCCCGGCGATCATCTCGCCCGCCTTGACGTTGATGATGACGATGCCGAGCGGCTGGCCGTTGCCGTCGCGCAGGGCGCGGGCGAGACGCAGCATCGGGTTCCACGGCATCTCGATCGCGTTGTGCTCGACGTTGAGGTCGACCGGCGAGACATAGATCTCGCTCTCGGGGAGGACGATCGCCTTCTGGAAGTAGTAGCGGTCGGACTTGTCCTGGAGTTCCTCGTCGGGGATCACCACCGCCTGGTCGCCGACGCGGTCGACCCGCACCAGTTCGCGCCCCGCCGCGTCGATGAAGCGGAGCTGCGCGGTGATCGGCTTGTCGCTGACGAAGATGCGGAAGTAGTTGACCACCTCGGCGCGGGCCGAAAGGTCGCCGACGGCGAGCGAGCGCACCTTGCCGAGGTGGGAGAGGACCTTGATGTCGGACGCGTAGGAGGCGAGGGTGCTGCCGAGGACGTCGGCGCCGTAGTCGACCTCGCCGTGCATCGCGACCCGCGCCCGATCGTCGTCGATGCGCGCCTGGACCGCGAAAAATCCGTGCAGAAGCAAGAGGAATACGGCGGAGGCCGCCGCGTAGACCCGCACGAATGCGGCAAGCTGCCGCCGGTTCCGGTGGTGGATGTCGTGAGACCCGCGCATCGAGGAGAAGCCGTTGCTGACGTCGAAACCAACCGCCTTAACCATACGTCGAAACCTCTGCCTGAGTCTGCCCATAAAAAGGGTGTTGCGGACGGCTATTCGCGCAGGGGTTTCACCCCTCCGGGCGCGTACGCGGCGTTGAGCAGGTGTTCGACGCGCGGCTGGGTGCCCGGCTGCAGGAACGCGCCGACGCGGTCCTGCAACGCGTGGTCGGCGGCGGAGACGCGACGGTGGTGGCGCAGGTGTTCGAGCCAGGTGGAGTCGAAGAAGTATTCGACGAAGCGGTCGGGGTCGCTGCCGTCCTGCATCAGGCCCCAGTCGTACGCGCCGGAGCGCCGCCGCGCCCGCTTCAGCCCCTGCATCGCGGCGATGAAGCGGGCGTGCTCGGTGGCGGCGACGCGATAGGTGATGAGGGTCATCACCGGCGCGCGGGCATCGGCGGCGGCGGTCTGCACCACCGGCGCGGGCCAGTGCATCGACGCGGCGAGGTCGAGGGTTTCCGCCGCGCCGAGGCGGGCCTTGGCAGTGAGTGGAATCAGTAGCACCGCGCCCGCCGCCGCCGCCGCGAGGGTCGGCGGAATGCCGAAACGCTGCGCCAGCGCGCCCCAGGCGACGCTGCCCGCCGCCATGCTGCCGAAGAACACGGTGAGGAAGATCGACAGGCCGCGCGCCCGCACCCAGGCGGGCAGCGCCATCTGCGCCGAGGCGTTGAGCGTCGAGAGCACCGCGATCCACGCGCCGCCCGCGATCAGCGCGGCGACGGCGGCGAGCGTGGCGTCCTGGGTGAGCGCGAGCAGGCCGAGGGCCAAGGCCATGCCGACGGTGCCGTAGGCGACGGTCCAGTCGCCGCCGGCGCGGCGGCGGATCGCGGGGAGGAGAAACGCACCGCCCACCGCACCCGCGCCGACGCAGGCGACGAGAATACCGTAGAGCCGCGCGTCGCCGCCCAAGGTGACTTTGGCGATCAACGGCAGCAGCGCCCAGAACGCCGAGGCGAAGGCGAAGAACGCCGCGGCGCGCCAGAGAATCGCCCGCACCGGGTCGCTGAACGCGGCGTAGCGCAGCCCGGCGGTGATCGCGGTGCCGATGCGCTCGCGCGGCAGCGGCGATTCCGGCGGTTTGTCCGGCTTCCACATCGCCAGCACCGCGAGGATGCCGACGAAGCTCACCGCGTTGAGCGCAAACGGTGCATAAAGCCCGACGCCGACGATCAGCGCGCCCGCGAGCGCCGGCCCGATGGCGCGGCTGACGTTGATGCCGAGGGAGTTCAAGGTGATCGCCGCCTGGAGGGTCTCGCGCGGCACCAGGG
>LUYR01000445.1 GCA_001603335.1 Rhodospirillales bacterium Alpha_05
TGCTTCATCGGCTCGTACGCGATCAACCTCAACGTCTTCGACCTCTACACCATGCTCGGCTTCGGCGTGCTCGGCTACGCCATGCAGAAGTTCGGCTTTTCCCAGGCGGCGCTCTGCATCGCCTTGATCCTCGGGCCGATGCTGGAATCCAACCTCCGCCTCGGCCTCCTGAACGTCGACAACGACCTCGTCCGCTTCTGTTCGGGGCCGATCACCCTGCTGTTCCTCGCGCTGACGCCCCTCTCCCTCGCCTGGCCGCTGATCCAGGAGCGCCGCGCGAAGAAAAAGGCCGCCCTGGCCGCCACCTCTCAGGAGACACGCATATGAACCCGTCGTTGCCCTTCGTCGCGCTGGTCACCTGCTTCAACGACGACGAAACCATCAACTTCGAAGCCACGCGTCGCCAGGTGCGCCGCCAGATCGCCGCGGGCAACAATATCCTCTGCCTCGGCACCAACGGCGACTTCACCGCCCTCACCTTCGCCGAGAAGGTGCGGCTCGCCGCCGAGGTGGTGGAAGAGGTGGGTGGCAAGACCAAGGTGTTCGCCAACGTCGGCACGCCCTCGACCTACGAGACCGTGCTGCTGGCCAAGGAGGTCGCGGCCCTCGGCGTCGACGGCCTCGCGGTGATCACCCCCTACTTCATCGGCTGCACCCAGGACGGCTTGGTCACCCACTTCAGCCGCGTCGCCGACGCGGTGAACGTGCCGACCTACCTCTACGACATTCCCGCGCGCACCCAGAACCACATCGAGCCCGCAACCTGTGCCAAGCTCGCCGAGCACCCCAACATCCTCGGCATCAAGGACAGCGGCGGCGGCAAGGATTCGCTCGACGCCTATCTCGAAATCGCCAACGCGCGCACCGACTTCGACGTCTTCTCCGGCCCGGATTCGCTGGTGCTCTACGCCCTCGATCACGGCGCGAAGGGGTGCATCTCCGGCCTCGGCAACGTCATGCCGGAGGTGCTGAACGCGATCTGCACCGCCTACGACGACCGCGACCGCGTCGCCGCGCAGGATGCGCAGGACCGCTTCACCGCGCTCCGCGTCGAGCTCTACGGCCTCGGCTATCCACCCGCGATGGTCAAGCGCGCGCTCTACGTGATGGACGCCTCGGTGGGCGCGAGCCGCCAGCCCGCGCTGCTGCCGACCCCGGAGCTCGACGCGCAGATCCGCCGGATCCTCGAAGAGCACATCGTCACCGCCTGAGCCGTCAAGGAGTTCCCCATGACCGTGGTTGTCACCACTTCGCCGGGTTTCGGCAAGATCGGTAGCGTGCCGGGCGAAATCGCCCGGCGCGGCTGGGAGTTCGTGCGCTGCACCGACACCGCCTTGCCCGACGGCGGCGTTGGCCCGCACCTCGCGGCGATGGACTTCCTCGTCGTCGGTCTGATTCCCGCGACCGCCGCGATGATCGCCGCCGCGCCCAGGCTGAAGGCGATCCTCAAGCACGGCGTCGGCGTCGACAACATCGACATCAAGGCCGCCTCGGCGCGGGGCATCCCGGTGATCAACGCGCCAGGAACCAATGCCAACGCGGTCGCCGAACTGGCCTTGGGCGGCATGCTGTCGCTGGCACGGCGTATCCCGCAGGGGCATCGCGCGGTGGTCGACGGCGGCTGGCAACGCCACATCGGCACCGAGCTTGCGGGCAAGACCCTGGGCGTCGTCGGCCTCGGCAACATCGGCCGCAGCCTCGCGGCGAAGGCGGTCGCCCTCGGCATGAGCGTCGTCGCCACCGAGCTCTACCCCGACGCCGCGTTCGTCGCCGCGCACAATATCGCGATTTTGCCGCTCGAAGACCTGCTGCGCCGCGCCGACTACGTTTCGCTGCACGTGTTCGGCGGAGCGGACAACGCGCACCTGATCGGCGCCACCGAACTCGCGCTGATGAAACCCTCGGCGTTCCTGATGAACTACGCGCGCGGCGAAGTCGTCGACCTCGACGCGCTCGCCGCCGCCCTCGCGGCGGAACGCCTCGGCGGTGCTGCGATCGACGCCTACGTCGCCGAGCCGCCGGACCGCACCCATCCGATCTTTGCCGACCCGCGCGTGGTGTTCACGCCGCACTCGGGCGCGGACACCAGCGAGGCGGTGGAGCGGGTCGGGTTGATGAACATCGCCGACATCGACGCGATCCTCGCCGGGGGTCGCCCAGGCCACGTCGTCAATCCGGAAATCTACGCCGACGCCTAGGAGTTGACCGCGAGGTTCGTGCTCGCGTGCTCGCTCGCGTCGACCGCGCGGTCGCGGCCCTGGCGCTTCGCCTGATAGAGCGCGGCGTCGGCGCGGCGTTGCAGCTCGGTGAGGGTGGAGTGTTCGCCGTCGCTGCTCGCGGTGCCGATGCTCAGGGTCACGCGTGGGTCGGAGGGGTGCAGCGCGAGGGCGGCGCGCAGGCGTTGCGCCGCCTCCCGCGCCTGGTTCGGCGCGCAATTCGGCATCAGCACCACGAACTCCTCGCCGCCCCAGCGCGCGAACACGTCCTCGGATCGCAGGTGGTTGGCGAGGGTGCGGGAAACGTGCACCAGCACCCGGTCGCCGATTTCGTGGCCGTGGGTGTCGTTCACCCGCTTGAAGTGGTCGAGGTCGATCATCATCACCGAGAACGGGTGCATGTCGCGGCTGCGGGTGGCGAACAGCTTGTCGGCGATGAGGTCGAAGCCGCGGCGGTTCAAAAGGTCGGTGAGCGGGTCGTGGCTCGCCTGCCGCATCAGTTCGTCGCGCAGGCTCTCGGAAATCATCATCGTCAGCGCCGCGCCGGTGGCGAAGGTGAGGCCGATGGTCCAGAGCAGGAACAGGTCGATGACCGTGGCGGCGTCGATTCCCTCGATCTCGGTCGGCATCGTCAGGACCCACGCGCCGTAGAGGAAGTGCACCACCGCGTTGATCGAGAACACCCCGGCGGTGATCCGCTGGGCGGCACCGTCGCGGCCTTCGAGGGTGGCGGCGATCGCGACCGAGAACGACCCCATGATCGCGGAAACCAGGACGCTGCGCGCGGCGTGGTCGGCCTCGATGTCGCGCATCCCAAGCAGCGGCAGCAGGCAGGCGGTGGCGATGCCGAGCATCAGCATCGGTCGCGGCGCCTGCTCGCAGAAGTCGCGCATCCCGACCAGAAGCAGCGCGTAGCCCGCCACCACCAGCCAGTTGGCGAGGAGAATCGCCACCTCGGGAAACGGTATCGGGTTGAGAAGATCGAGAAAGGCGCCGGCGGCGATGCAGGTCGCGCCCATTGCCCAATCCGAGGGGCCCGCCATCTGACGATGAAGGCGGTGGAGGAGGAGCAGAATCGCCGCGTTGAGGGCGATCAGCAACGACAAGACCAAAACCAGGGTCTTCTGGTCCATAGGCGCTCCCTCGTTCGTCCCCTCAGACTCGAAATACACGCGCCAGTACTCATATCGGGTCTCGCGCAGACGATGATAAGGCGAACCGCGAAAGAATTGCGGTGATCTGGCGAAACACGAAATAATCCAACCTTTGGCTGTGCGGGAGGATGGCCGATGCGGGTTCTGGTAGTGCGGGCCGCGGCGGATCAACCGCCCGGACCGGAGGCCACACGCGGCTGTTTGCGCGCTGGAGGTGTTCCCCATCTCCGGACGCGGCGGCCTTGCCTGAAACGACGCGGGGTTCGGGCTTGCCGCGCGCGGATCAGCCCGCCTTACGCGCCCGGTCGGCGATCATCGATGCGGGAATGGACCATCCGCGCGAGATCGCCGCAGAGGCGGCCGAGCACTGCGGAGCGCGGCATGTCGTGGCGGGCGATCAGGCAGGTATCGAGCCGCGCCAAGTCGGGCGGAAGCGTGCGGACCACCAGCTCGGGCGCCCGTTCCTCGG
>LUYR01000446.1 GCA_001603335.1 Rhodospirillales bacterium Alpha_05
TCTCGGCTTGCGCGTCGGCGTCGGCGCCTGGGCGACGCGCGACGGACGCTCGGCTGTCTGCGCGGCGAAGCGCAGCATCTCGCGCCGGAACGCGACGACGAGGCCGTGGTGCAGGTCGCCGACGGTGATCGCCTCGCGCAGCGGCTGGGGATAGAACAGCGACGGATTGCTCGCCGCGGCGTCGGGGAACAGCGACGCCGCGGAGGCGTCGGGGGTGCCGCGTGCCGCGCGCACCAGCTGCAACGCACCCTGCGGCCCGAGGAAATGGGCGATGTAGAGCTCTTCCGGCGTCACCGCGCGGCCCAGCGCGCGGCTGAGCACGGCGCGGTTCTCGCGGGTGTACTCGGCGGCGAGGTGGGAGGCGAGCAGCGGGTCGTGCCGGAGATTGAGAATACGGCGACCTTCCGGCCCGTCGGGCACGGTGAGTTGCCCGCGCACCTTGACGATCCGCTGCGCCAGCGCCGCCTGGCCGTAGTCCGCGCCGTGGCGGCGGAACAGGTCGAGCCAGGTCTGGCGGGTGAACTGGAAAATCCCCGCCGCGCTCGACGACGTCGCGTCGGCAAGGGCGTCGAAGCCGCTTTCGCGATACGCCTTGGCGAGAAGATAGGGGAAGGCCACGCCCGAGGATTCGCTGGCGGCACGGATCGCGCTGAACACCCGCGCCTCGACGATCAGGCCGGCGACCGCGACCTCGCCGTCGCCCGGTAGCGCCGGGGCGTGCGCCTCGGCAGCGCCTGCGGAGAGAATGCAGGCGACGAAAAGAGCCTTGCCGATGCGTCGCGGGTGGTTTGGCGTCATCATCGGCACAGGATATTCGACCTTTGGTTAGCAATCCCTGAAGCGGGAAACTGGAATCTTGACCACGCGAACCGCGCCTCGCACTCTGGCGGCATGAGCCAGCTCTCGTCAACCTATCCAGATGGATCACCGATGGACGTCGCGCTTCGCCTTGCGCGCGAGGCGGCGGCCTTGGGCGAGGTGCCGGTCGGCGCGGTGGTGGTCGAGGCGGCGAGCGGTCGGATCCTCGGCATGGCCGCCAACCGCACCGAAACCGACGCCGACCCCACCGCCCACGCCGAGATTCTCGCGTTGCGTGCCGCCTGCGCCGCCGTGGGCTCGCCGCGCCTGCCCGGATGCGACCTCTACGTCACCCTGGAGCCCTGCGCGATGTGCGCCGCCGCGATCGCCTTCGCGCGGATCCGGCGGCTTTACTACGGCGCGTTCGACCCCAAGGGCGGCGGCGTCGACCACGGCCCCCGGCTTTACGGCCACGCCACCCTGCATCACCGCCCCGAGGTCTACGGCGGGCTGCGCGAGACGGAATGCGGGCAATTGCTCAAGGACTTCTTCAATCGGCTGCGCGAGGGTTGATGCTTGGGCCGGAAGCCGCGATGATAGGGCCGAACCGTTCCGGAAGCCGCCGATGACCCGATCCTGCCGCCCTGCCCTCGCGCTCGCCTGCGCCCTGTTCGCCGCCGCGTTCACCCCCGCCGATGCCGAGGAGCACGGCGGGGG
>LUYR01000447.1 GCA_001603335.1 Rhodospirillales bacterium Alpha_05
ATTATTATCAGCACCCCAATACAAATCGGCACCCTGCTTCAGCGTACCGGTAAGCAAATAAGCCGGCAATGGATGGCGCTTCGCGTCGCCGCGAGCCTCGCGCCCGAGCGCCGCGCCGCGCTGTGGATCGCGTTGCACGTCAACCATGCCGACGAACTCACCGCCGAGACCAAGGCGGCGATCAAGGCGCTGCACGGCGCGGGCGCGTTCCTAGTGAGCCAGACGGTGCTGCTCGCCGGGGTCAACGACGACGCCGACACCCTGGCCACCCTGTTCCGCGCCCTGGTGCGGCAGGGCGTCAAGCCCTACTACCTCCACCACCCCGACCGCGCCGCCGGAACCGAACACTTCCGCGTGCCGCTCGCCAAGGGCCGGGCGCTGGTCGAAACCCTGCGTGGCACCCTCTCGGGACTCGCGCAACCCACGTACGTGCTCGACATCCCCGGCGGCCACGGCAAGGTCTGGGCGACCGACGCCTACGTCACCCCGGCGGCGGACGGAAGCTGGACGGCGCGCGCCATCGACGGTTCGCGGCATTCCTACCCGGCGGACGCCGACGCAGAGGTTGCCGTGCCGGAGACAAAGTGATAGGTTCCGCGCCGCCGCGGGATTCGCAAGGTTCCCGCCCGTTGACGCAACCGATAGCGAACGCACATGAAAATTCAAGCCAACACGATCCGTCCCGGCATGGTCATCGAACACAATGGCCGCCAGTGGTCGATCCTCAAGATCCAGCTGATTCAGCCGGGCAAGGGCGGCGCCTTCATCCAGGTTGAAATGCGCGACCTCGAAAGCGGCAACAAGACCAACGAACGTTGGCGCACCGCCGACACCGTCGAGAAGCTGATGGTGGAAGAGCGCGACTGCCAGTACCTGTTCGCCGAAGGCGACATGCTGACGTTCATGGACAACGAGACCTACGAGCAGTTCGGCCTGCCGCGCGACGCCGTCGGCGACGCCGCCGCCTTCCTCCAGGACGGCATGCAGGTTCAGGTCGAATCGATCGAAGGCAAGCCGGTGTCCTGCACCCTGCCGCTGACCGTGATCATGACCGTGACCGAGTGCGAGCCGGTGGTGAAGGGGCAGACCGCCTCCTCCTCCTACAAGCCGGGCCTGCTCGAAAACGGCCTGCGGGTGATGATCCCGCCGTTCGTCGGCGCGGGCGACCGTATCGTGGTCAACACCACCGACTGCAGCTACGTGGAACGGGCGAAGGGCTAAAGCCCTTCCTCCACCGCTCTTGTTTGTTGTTAAGTTCGTTTTTGTTTTCGCTTCCCTTGAAAGGACGGCGGGCCGATGGTCGCTTTGTCTCCCCTGTTGAACGTCATGGTTTCCGCCTCCCGTAAGGCGGCTCGCGGTCTCGCGCGCGATTTTGGCGAGGTCGAAAACCTCCAGGTGTCGGTCAAGGGTCCGAGCGACTTCGTCTCCGCCGCCGACCACAAGGCGGAGCGTACGCTCCATCAGGAACTCTCGAAGGCGCGCCCGCGCTTCGGCTTCCTGATGGAAGAGGGCGGCGAGATCGTCGGTGAAGACAGCGCCAACCGCTGGATCATCGATCCGCTCGACGGCACGACGAACTTCCTCCACGGCATCCCGCACTTCGCGATCTCGATCGCGCTCGAGCGCGACGGCCAGATCATCGCGGGCGTGATCCACAATCCGATCACCGACGAACTCTATTTCGCCGAGCGCGGCCAGGGTGCATTCCTGATCGCGCCCTACACCGAGCGCCGCCTGCGCGTCTCGGCACGCGCCCAGCTCGACGTCGCGGTGGTCGGCACCGGCATTCCGCATCGCGGTCGCGGCGACCACGAACGCTTCAGCGGCCAGCTCACCCGGGTGATGGCCCAGACCGCGGGCATCCGCCGCATGGGCGCGGCCTCGCTCGACCTGGCCTACGTCGCGGCGGGCCGCTTCGACGCCTATTGGGAAGAGGGCCTCCAGCCCTGGGACATGGCGGCGGGCCTGCTGCTGGTCACCGAGGCGGGCGGCGTGGCGATGTCGACCGACGGCAGCCCGGACGCGATGCGCACCGGCAACCCGCTCGCCAGCAACCGCAAGCTTCAGGGCCCGATGATGCGTCTGGTGCGCGGCGCCTGACCCCAAGCCTTCGTGCTTCCAACGGTTTGCCGCCACGATCTCGGGCTTTACGAGGCGTGCGGGGATTGGGTATGGTAGCGCAACGTGGGTGGTCGTCGGCCCGTAGTTGCCGACAAACCGGGGGGACTTCGACTTGGCGCAACGCACGATGAAGGACTGGTTGATCTTGACCGGTGCGGCACTGACGCTCGCGCTGCCAACTCCGGCTTTTGCGCTCGTGATCGGCGGCGGCGGCCCCGACGTCATCGTCGACACCTCGGTGCTCGACGACGGCGGCAAGGCCC
>LUYR01000448.1 GCA_001603335.1 Rhodospirillales bacterium Alpha_05
GCGGCGTTGGCCTGGGCGGCGGCCTCTTTGAGCGCCGCGCCGGGGTCGGCGAGGCCCTGCCACCAGTCGAGGTGCGCCACCGGCAGGTCGGGCAAGCCGGCGAGCACGCCGTTCCAGGCGTTCGGTCCGGTGGACCAGCCGGAGACCAGCACCACGCCCGGGGTCATTTCAGCACCCCGAGATCGCGCCCGACTTCGGCGAAGGCCTGCACCGCTGCCAGAAGGTCGGCGTCTTCGTGCGCCCGGGTGACGGTAAGGCGAAGGCGCGCGGTGCCCGGCGGCACCGTCGGCGGGCGGATCGCCGAGCAGAGGATGCGGCGCGCGGCGAGGCGCTTGGCGAATTCCTGGGCGACGTGGTTGTCGCCGACCATTACCGGCAGGATCGGCGAGGCGAATTCCGGCATCGGGAACCCGGCGTCGGCCAACAGGCCGTGCATCCGCTTCGCCCGCGCCATCGCATCCGCGCCCAGCGTACCCTTGGTCGCGGCGAACATGTCGAGCGCGGCGATGCCCGCGCCGACGCAGGCGGGCGGCAGGCCGGTGGAATAGATGAAGCTGCGCGCGCGGTTGACGATCAGCGCCGCCAGGGTCTTGGAGGTCGCGACGAAGCCGCCGTAGCCGCCGAACGCCTTGCCCATGCCGCAGGTGATCGCGTCGGGCTTCAGGCCCAGCTCGGCGCAGAGGCCCGCGCCGTTCGGCCCCATCACGCCGATCGCGTGGCTTTCGTCGATCAGCAACAGCGCGTTGTGGCGCTTCGCGACTTCGGCGATCGCGGCGAGCGGCGCGATGTCGCCGTCCATCGAGAAGATCGAGTCCGAGATCACCAGCCGGGTCTCGCCGTTTTCCGCCGGGTGCTTGGTCAGCAACTCGTCGAGGTGGGCGGTGTCGTTGTGGCGGTAGCGGTGCCACTTCGCCCCCGACATCCGGATGCCGTCGATCAGGCTGGCGTGGTTGAGGCGGTCGCAGAAGATCGTGCCGTGTTCGCCGACCAGCGCCGGGACCACGCCCAGGTTCACGAGGAAGCCCGAGCCGAACAGCAGCGCCGATTCGGTGCCGATCAGCCGTGCGGCGGCGGCCTCGAATTCGGCATGCAGGTCGAGGTGCCCGGAGACCAGGCGCGAGCCCGCCGACGAGCAGCCCAAGTCCTCGACCGCGCGCACCGAGGCGGCGATCAGCGCCGGATGGTGCCCGAGGTCGAGGTAATCGTTGGAGGAAAAGTTGAGCCAGATCTCGCCGTCGATGACGAGGCGGCCACGATTGTCCGGCAGGGGCTTCAGGCTGCGCAGAAGCCCCCGCCGTTCCAGATCGTCAAGCGCCTGATCCGGGGTCATCTCGGGCGAGTCCGGTTCACTCGGCGGCGTCGCCGAGGGAATCCTCGCCGGCGCTTTCGAGTTCGAGCTCGAAGCCGAGATCCTTGATCATCTGGATCGCCGCCGGAGTTTCCTGGCCGCCGGTGGTGAGGTAACCCTCGACGAAGATCGAGTTCGCGGCATAGAGCGACAACGGCTGGAGCTGGCGCAGGTGATGCTCGCGGCCACCGGCGACGCGCAAATCGACGTCGGGGTGCATGAAGCGGAGCAGCGACAGCGCGCGCAGGCACTTGTTCGGCGTCAGCTTGGTGTCGATGTCGGCGAACGGCGTGCCCTTCACCGGGATCATGAAGTTGAGCGGGATCGACAGCGGCTCGAGGGCGCGCAGCGCGTCGAACATGTCGAAGATGTCGTCGTCGTTCTCACCCTGGCCGATGATGCCGCCCGAGCAGATGCCGATGCCCGCTTCCTTCGCCGTCATCAGGTTCTTCACCCGGTCGGCGTAGGTGTGGGTGGTGCAGATCTTCTCGTAGTAGCGTTCGGAGGTGTTGAGGTTGTGGTTGATGCGGTCGAGGCCGGCGGCCTTCAGCTTCTTCGCCTGGTCGAGGCTGATGAAGCCGATGGAGAGGCACATCTCGATCGGGTTGGCGGACTTGATCTCGCGGATCATGTCGGCGAGGCGGTCGATCTCGCGGTCGGTCGGCTGCCCGCCCGAAAGCGCCATGCAGTAGCGCTTGGCGTCCATGGCGGTGGCGCGCTTCGCCTCGCCCATCGCCTTTTCCTTCTGCCACAGTGCGTACTTCTCGATCGGCGCCTCGGAGACCCGCGACTGCGAGCAGTAGTGGCAGTCTTCGCCGCACAGGCCGCTCTTCACGTTGCTCAACAGCTGCACGTGGACGCGGTTGCCGCGGTAATGGCGGCGGACGCGATAGGCGGCGTTCAGCACGTCCATGGTGTCGAGGTCGGAAGCGTTCAGGACCCCCAGACCCTGCTCGCGGCTAAGCGGCTGCTTAGCGATCGCCTGGTCGGCGATGGCTTGAAAGTTCATGGCGGTTCCCCTCCTGCCACTTGAAAATGCCGCGCACCATACTCCAAGCAGCCGCGATATGTCCAGAAACCACGCGCCATCGTCTCGCATGCAATGTTGCGCAAGGCGGCGCGAACCGGCATTCTCGTTGCCGCTCCGGGGGGAGCACAGGGGGGATGACCCAATTCCTCGAGAAGCACGCAAATGGGCGATTCGGGCCTTTGCGTCGCACGTGGGATGCCCATATATCGCTGACAGGGTAGCGTGAAAGGCGTGGGAGAGATGGGTTGGTCGGGGAACATCGTAACCGTGTCGGATGAGGTCAGGGCGGCCGTGACAGCCGTTCCCGCGTCCGCGATGGGAGAGGGGTTGCGTATCGATCGCCGCGGTACGTGGTTCTTCGGTGGTGAGCCTTTCGCCCGGAAGGAATTGGTGTGTTTGCTGTCGTCGCGCCTGCGCCGCAGCGACTCGGGCGGCTACGAAGTCCTGCTGCCGACCGAGACCCACCCGACGCCGGTGATCGTCGAGGACGTGCCGTTCCTCGCCGTCGAGGTGTTCAAGAGCGGCTCGGGTCGGGATCAGGTCCTGACCTTCCGCACCAACATCGACCAGATCGTCACCCTCGATGCCGAGCATCCGTTGTATCTCGCCGAGGACGACGCCGATCTCGGCGAGCCGGTCCCTTACGTCGGCGTGGGCAAAGGGCTTTCGGCGCGGCTGTCGCGCCCGGTATATTACGAGCTCGCCGCTTTGGGCGAATTCGGTCAAGTCGACGGAAAGGATGTCATCGGTCTATGGAGCAGCGGGCGGTTCTTCGTACTCGGCACGACGGTCTAGCCGACCTCTCGGTTCCCGCCATCGCGACCAAACTCGCGAGCCTGGGCCAAGGGCCCGAGCTTTCCGACATCGGCATTTCCAACTCCCTCGTCGCCGACGCCGACGCGGCGGTGCTCTCGGCGACGCCGGGGCGCGAATCCTGGCGGCCGACGGTGGAGAAAACCCGTCCGGCGGGCGTGCTCGTCGCGCTGGTCGACCGGCCCGAGGGGCTTCAGGTGTTGCTCACCCGCCGCACCGACCATCTGCACCACCACGCCGGGCAGATCTCCTTCCCCGGCGGGCGCAAGGAAGATAGCGACACGACCCTGGCCGAAACCGCGCTGCGCGAGGCGCGGGAAGAAATCGGCCTCGATTCCCGCCTCGTCACCATCCTCGGCCAGCTCCCCCAATACGTCACCCTCACCCGCTTCGCGATCACGCCGGTGGTGGGGGTGATCACGCCGCCGTTCGATCTCCGCGCCGACCCGTTCGAGGTCGCCGACATCTTCGAGGTGCCGCTCGCCTACCTCGCCGATCCCTCCAAGCACGAACGCCACTTCCGCGAGGAAAACGGCGTGCGCCGCGGCTTCTACGCGATCCCCTACAACGACCGCTTCATCTGGGGCGCGACCGCCGGAATCCTCGTCAATTTCGCGCACCTCCTGGGTCGCCATGGGTAACCTGATTCTCCGCTACCTCCTGCCGTTCCTCGCCCCGTTCGCCGCCTACTTCATCTGGGTCTGGCTGATCAACCGCTTCGGCGCGGAACGGGAGTGGAAACACCCCTGGCATTGGTTGTTCGCCGCCGGTACGGTGTGCCTGCTGGTGGTGCTCGCATACTTCGCCATCAGCGGCGGCGCGCCCGCCGGAGCGATCTACGTGCCGCCCGAGTGGGTCGACGGCAAGGTCGTTCCCGGCCATTACCTGCCCGCGCCCGAGCCGAAGTAGGGAAACATGCAGGCGGTCGGCCAACTCTCGCCACAGGCGTGGATCTCCCACGCCGATACCCAAGCCGTGATCGCCGCGCTCTCCGCCGAAGGCGCAACCGCGCGCTTCGCGGGCGGCTGCGTGCGCGACGCGCTGCTCAACCTGCCGATCTCCGACATCGACATCGCCATCGACCGCCCGCCGGAGGAAACCCTGCGCCTGCTCAAGGCGGCGGGAATCCGCGCGATCCCCACCGGCATCGGCCACGGCACGATCACCGCGGTGATGCCCGACCACCACTACGAGATCACCACGCTGCGCCGCGACGTCGAAACCGACGGCCGCCACGCCGTGGTCGCCTTCACCGACGACTGGGCCGCCGATGCCCAACGCCGCGACCTCACCATCAACGCCCTGTTCGCCGATATCGATGGCCGGGTGTTCGACCCGGTCGACGGCATCGCCGACCTCGGCGCGCGGCGGGTGCGCTTCGTCGGCCACGCCGAAACCCGGATCGCCGAGGACGTGCTGCGCATCCTCCGCTTCTTCCGCTTCTTCGGGCGCTACGGCGCGTCGCCCGCCGACGCCGACGCGCTCGCCGCCTGCCGCCGTCTCGCGCCCAAAATTGC
>LUYR01000449.1 GCA_001603335.1 Rhodospirillales bacterium Alpha_05
TGGGCAGGCCGAACACCGCACGGAAAAAATCGAGCCGCGCGCCGAGGGTCTGGGCGCTGACGCGCAGCAGCCCGCGCACCTCCGCCGCCATCGCATCGTCGTCGCCGCCGACGTCGAGCAACTCGAGCCCGTTGGCGAGCGCTCCGGTCGGCCCGGCAAGGTCGTGGCACATCCGTACCGCCGCAGCCGCGCCCAGGTCGTCCCAGGACTGATCCCCCATTCCCCGCTCCCTATTCCTGGCCCTTGGGATAAACCTTCACGTAGCCGTATTCCGGTTCGGCCACCCAAACCTCGTCTCCCGCCGCGAAGCGAAACACCACATCCCGGGCGTCGCCCTCAAGCGGCAAAACGATCGGGGCCACAAGCGCCCGTCCGTCCCAGAGGGTGGTTCCCGCGCCCAGGTGAACCTCGACCCACCGGACCGTCGGAATCGGCCCTGGAGCCGGGCGGTTGTACCGAAACGCCAACTTCCATGCCGAAAGATCGGGCTCCTTGCCGACGACGTCGAGCGCGGTGGCGGAGCTGAACGGACTCGCGGCATCCCCCGTGCGTCCGCGAATTTTTGCGGAAAGCACGCCAATCCCGGGATCTTTCGCCCCAAGGGCGGCATCGGACTTGGCCGCCGCCGGCGATGTCGCCACCGGCCTCGGCGGCATTCGCGTACACCCACCCACGACCACCGCAACCAGCGCCATAACCGCAGCGCAACGTACAACCCGAATCATCATCCTCCCCCTCAGCTCAGCCGATACTACCCGAAGCGCAAGCTTGCGCAAACTCTTGGGGGTACGGGAGGTTCGTGCTATTTAAAAAGTCCGCGGCGGGTAGCCGTTCGCGGTTTTTATGATCGATTCGGATCGCACCCGCCCATGTCCCTGCCCGCAGTCTCGCCGCGCATGGCGTTTGTGGCCGCCGAAACGCCGAAGGCGCAGTTCGCCTGCCAGCGCCTCGCCACCCGCTACGGCGCGGTGACGCTCGGCGATGCCGACGTGATCGTCGCGCTCGGCGGCGACGGCTTCATGCTCGAATGCCTGCACCGCTTCATCGACCACCCCGCGCCGATCTACGGCATGAACCGCGGCACCGTCGGCTTCCTCTTGAACGACTACGACGAAACCGACCTCGCCGAACGCATTGCCAAGGCGGTGATGGTGCGCCTCTCGCCGCTGCGCATGGAGGCGATCACCGCCTCGGGCGAAACCGTGCGCGCGCTCGCGATCAACGAAGTCTCGATGCTCCGCGAAACCCGCCAGGCCGCCCGCCTGCAAATCCGCATCGACGACATGGTCCGCCTCGAAGAACTCGTCTGCGACGGTGTGCTGATCTGCACCCCCGCGGGCTCGACCGCCTACAACCTCTCGGCCCACGGCCCGATCCTGCCGATGGGCGCGAACGTCCTCGCCCTCACCCCGATCAGCGCCTTCCGCCCGCGCCGCTGGCGCGGCGCGATCCTCCCCCACTCGTCCAAGGTCTCGTTCGACGTTCTCGAACACCAAAAACGCCCGGTCAGCGCCGTCGCCGACTATACCGAAGTCCGCGACATCGTCCGCGTCACCGTCCACGAAGACCCGGAAGCCAAACTCCGCATGCTCTTCGACCGCGAACACCACCTCGAGGAACGCATCCTCAAGGAACAGTTCACGCCTTAAGGCAAGGCCAGGGCTCCGCCCTGGACCCGCGAGGGGACGCGGTCCCCTCGACCCCATGAGCTTTTTTTCGCGCGTAAGCGCAATCAACCCGCTCTGCATCGAGAGCGGGCTCTATGGCGCTTCGCGCGAAAAACGAAAGGGGTTCGGGGCCCCAGGCCCCGGCGGGGTCCAGGGGCAGCGCCCCTGGCCTTCCCTACCAGACGAACGCCGGGACCGCCGCGACCGGGCGGAGCGGGGCATAGCGGGCTTGGACTTTGGCGAGGGCTTCGGGCGTGGGTGCGTCGCCCCAGGTGAGGCCCATTTCGGCGGCGTGGATGCCGCCGCAGATCAGGAGTTCGTCGATGCCTGCGGCGGTACAGCCGGTGACGTCGGTGGGGAAGGCGTCGCCGACGCCGAGCACGCGGGATTTGTCGGGCGAGCCGAGGAGCGCGAGAGCGTCGTCGTAGATTGCGGCGTCGGGCTTGCCGGTCTGGATCACGTTGCCGCCGAGGGCGGCGTAGAGGTCGGCGATGTTTCCGGCGCAGACCACGACCTTGCCGTCGCGGACCACCGCGCGGTCGGGGTTGGCGCAAATCAACGGCGGCAGGTGCCCGGAGAACTTGTCGAGCAGCGGCTGGTAGATTTCCAGCGCGTCGTCGAAGCTGTGCGGACCGCAGACGAGAACGAACTCGGCGTCGGCGGGGTTTTCGACCGCTTCGTAGCCCATGCCTTCGTAGACGTGGCGGTCGGCGTCGACGCCGATGAAGTAGAGCTTGCGGCCGAGGTCGCGGTAGCCGGGGGCGGTGCGGTCGCGGAGGTTGCGCCAAACGACTTCGCCGGAGGAGATGATTTCGTCGTAGCAGGTGCGCGGCAGGCCGAGCCGTTCCATCATTTCGACGAGGGCGAAGGCGCGGCGCGGCGCGTTGGAGAGCAGCACGGTGCGCTTGCCCGCCGCCTTGAGGGCTTCCAGGGTCTGGCGCGCGCCGGGATAGGCGGTGACGCCGTCGTGGAGGACGCCCCAGAGATCGAGGACGAAGACGTCGTAGCGGTCGGCGATCGCCGAGACGCCCTTGAGGATCGGAATATCGGTCACGCGTGAACTCCCGCATCGAGGCCCACGGCGTCGGCGACGTGGGCGAAGCCATCGGCCTTCAGGCATTGGGCGAGCTCGGCGGCGACCTTCGCGCCGACGCCGGGACCGTCGAAGACCATGGCGGTGTACAACTGCACCAGGGAGGCCCCGGCGCGGATTTTGAGGTAGGCGTCGCGCCCGTTGGAAATCCCGCCGACGCCGACGAGCGGCAGGAGGCCTTGGGTGAGGCGGTAGATCTGCTTCAGCACCTCGGTCGAGGCGGCGAACAGCGGCGCGCCGGACATTCCGCCCTGCTCGGATTTGTTCGGGTGGGTGAGATTTTCGCGCGACCAGGTGGTGTTGGTGACGATCAGTCCGTCGACGCCGGTTTCGCCTTCCGCCACGCCGAGATCCGCGCCCATCGCCACCGCCGCGATGTCGGCGAGGTCGTCGGCGGTGAGGTCGGGGGCGATCTTCAGCAGCAGCGGCGGACGCCGCCCGCCCGCCTTGGCGATCTCGGCCAGGACCTCGCGCACGCCGCCGAGGATTTCCACCAGCGGCGCGCGGGATTGCAGCGCGCGCAGGCCGGGGGTGTTGGGCGAGGAGACGTTGACCGCGAGGTAGTCGGCGTAAGGCGCGAGCGCCCGCGCGCCGATCACGTAGTCGTCCACCGCGCGCTCGGTATCTTTGTTCTTACCGAGGTTGACGCCGACGACGCCCTGCTTCGGTCGCTTCGCGAGGCGTGCGGCCATCGCGTCGACGCCTTTGTTGTTGAAGCCCATGCGGTTGATCACCGCGCGATCGGGCGGCAGGCGGAAGAGGCGCGGCTTGGGGTTGCCGGGCTGGGGCTTGGGCGTCACCGAGCCGACCTCGACATAGCCGAAGCCCTGGCCGAGCATCGCGTCGACGACTTCGGCATCCTT
>LUYR01000450.1 GCA_001603335.1 Rhodospirillales bacterium Alpha_05
AAACAAAGGGGATCCAAGGGCCCGAGGCCCTTGGCGGGTGCGGGCGGAGCCCGCGTGTTTTTTACGCCTTGCGCGCGCCGCGCACGCCCTTGGCCAGTTCGCCGACGAAGGCGGTGACGTTGGGGATGAGCAATTCGGTGGCGTTGCCCTCCGCATCGAGGGATGCGGCGAGTTTGTCGATCACGGCGGAGCCGACCACGGCGGCGTCGGCGATGCGGGACATCGTGGCGGCGCTTTCCGGGGTTTTGATGCCGAAGCCGATGGCGATCGGCAGGTCGGTGTGGGCTTTGAGGCGCTTGACCGCGGCTTCGACGGCGTCGGTGGCGGCGGTGGCGGTGCCGGTGATGCCGAGGATCGAGACGTAGTAGAGGAAGCCGCCCGCGTATTTGAGGATTTGCGGCAGGCGGGCGTCGTCCGAGGTCGGCGTCGCGAGGCAGATGAAGGCGAGGCCGTTGCGGGAGAGGGCCGGGTGGATTTCCTCGGCCTCTTCCGGCGGCACGTCGACGATGATCACGCCGTCGACCCCGGCGTCGGCGGCGTCGGCGGCGAAGCGGTCCACGCCGTAGGTATCGATGGGGTTGTAGTAGCCCATCAGGATGATCGGCGTGTCCTGGTCGGTAGCGCGGAAGGCGTAGACCTGGGCGATGGTGGCGTCCATCGAGGCCCCGGCCTTGAGGGCGCGTAGCGCCGCCTTCTGGATCGCCGGGCCGTCGGCCATCGGGTCGGTGAACGGCATGCCGAGTTCGATGATGTCGGCGCCCGCCTCGGGCAGGGCCTGCATCAGCGCGGTGGCGGTGGCGGCGTCGGGGTCGCTGGCGGCGAGGTAGACCACCAGGGCGGCGCGGTTTTCGGCTTCGAGCTTGCCGAAGCGGCGGGTGATGCGGTTGTTTTTGAGGCTATCGGTCATGATCAAAGCTCCGTCCCCATCGCCTTCGCGACGGTGTCGACGTCCTTGTCGCCGCGCCCGCTCAAGGAGACCAGGATGATGTGGTCCTTGGGCAGGCTCCCTGCGACTTTCAGCGCTTGGGCGATGGCGTGGGACGATTCCAGCGCGGGGATGATTCCCTCGTGGCGGGTGGTCTTGTGGAAGGCGTCGAGGGCTTCCGCGTCGGTGATCGGCGCGTAGTCGACGCGGCCCGCGTCCTTCAGCCACGAGTGCTCCGGCCCGACGCCGGGGTAATCGAGCCCGGCGGAGATCGAGTAGGCCTCGGTGATCTGGCCGTCGTTGTCCTGCAGCAGGTAGGTGCGGCTGCCGTGGAGCACGCCGGGGCGGCCCTTGCCGATCGAGGCGGCGTGTTCCGGGGTGTCGACGCCGTGGCCCGCGGCCTCGACGCCGGTGATCTTCACCGTCGGTTCGTCGAGGAAGGGATAGAACAGGCCGATGGCGTTGGAGCCGCCGCCGACCGCCGCGATCAGGCTGTCGGGCAGGCGGCCTTCCTTCTTCAGCATCTGGTCCTTGGCTTCCTCGCCGATGATCTTCTGGAACTCGCGCACCATCAGCGGGTACGGGTGCGGTCCGGCGACCGTGCCGATCAGGTAGTAGGTATCCTCGACGTTGGCGACCCAGTCCCGCATCGCCTCGTTCATCGCATCTTTGAGCGTCGCCGCGCCCGAGGTGACGGGGCGGACTTCCGCGCCCAGGAGCTTCATCCGGAAGACGTTCGGCTGCTGCCGCGCGATGTCGACCTCGCCCATGTAGATCACGCAGGGGATGTCGAACAGGGCGCACACCGTGGCGGTGGCGACGCCGTGCTGGCCCGCGCCGGTTTCGGCGATGATGCGGGTCTTGCCCATGCGCTTGGCGAGCAGGATCTGGCCGATGCAGTTGTTGACCTTGTGCGCGCCGGTATGGTTGAGGTCCTCGCGCTTGAAGTAGATCTTCGCGCCGCCGCAGAGCTTGGTGAGGCGTTCGGCGAAGTAGAGCGGGCTCGGGCGGCCGACGAAATCGGCGAGGTAGCCCTGCATCTCGGCGGCGAACGCCGGATCGTTGGCGGCGGCATCGTATGCCTTTTCCACCTCGAGGATCAGGGGCATCAGGGTTTCGGCGACGAAGCGCCCGCCGAAGCGGCCGAAGTGGCCGCGTTCGTCGGGGCCTTTGGAATAGGAGTTGGGCAGATCAGAGGTCATGACACGCTCAAAAATTCGAGGCTCGGGGGCGCAGTGCGCTCACCGCAAGAAAGACTGTGAATGGCGCGAAGCCGCGCCGGAATCCAGGAAAAAAGCGTCACCAACGACCCGAGCCCGCGCTTTTCGCCGCCTTGAGGAAGGCGGCGATGCGTGCGGGATCCTTGATGCCGGGGGCGCTTTCCACCCCGGAGGAGACGTCGACCGCGCCCGCGCCGGAGGCGTCCACCGCGTGGGCGACGTTTTCGGGCGTCAGGCCGCCCGCGAGAATCCACGGGGTCTCGCCGCGCCAATCCTGCAACAGGTCCCAGGCGAAGCTGCGCCCAAGGCCGCCGGGGCGGGTGTCTTCGGCGGTCGGCTTGGCGTCGAACATCAGCCAGTCGGCGTGGTCTTCGTAGGCGAGGGCCGCCTTCACGTCCGCGGCGGTGGCGATGCCGAGGGCCTTGATCACCGGCAGGCCGAATTCGAGGCGGACGTCGTCCACCCGCTCGACGCTCTCCTTGCCGTGGAGCTGGATCAGATCGAGGCGGAATTCGGAAAGTACGGCTTCGAGCTCGGCGTTGGTCGGGTCGACGAACAGGCCGACCTTGGTGACTTCGTCGGGCAGCGCGTCGGCGAGCTCGGCGGCGTCGGCGGGCAGGATGAAGCGCGGCGACGCCTTATAGAAGACGAAGCCGACGAAGTCCGCGCCGTGTTCGACCGCGGCGTCGAGGCCCTCGGCCTCGGTGATGCCGCAGATTTTCGCAAGGACGCTCATTGGGCCTGGCTCGCGCGGGTGGCGACGATGCCGATGTCGGCGGCGATGCGGCGGGCCGCGTCCTTCGGGTCGGCGGCCTGGGTGATCGGGCGGCCGATGACGAGGAGGCTCGCGCCTTCCTCGAGCGCCTGCGCCGGGGTCATCACCCGCTTCTGGTCGTGCACCTCCCCGGTTGCGGGGCGGATGCCGGGGACGATACGCAACAGGTGGCCGAATTCGGATTTCAGCAGCTTCGCCTCGTGTGCCGAGCACACCAGGCCGTCGAGTCCGGCTTCCGCCGCGAGCGCCGCGAGGCGGTGCGCCTGCTCGGAGACGGTGGCGTTGACGCCGATTTCGGCGAGGTCGGCCTGGTCGAAGCTGGTGAGCACGGTCACCGCGATCAGCTTGGGCGGCGCGGCGGCGGTCTTGTCGGCGGCTTCGTAGGCGGCCTCGCGCGCGGCTTTCAGCATGTCGAGCCCGCCTGTCGCATGCAGCGTGAGGTAGCGGGGCTTGAGCGGGATCACCGCCTGGAGCGCGGCGGCGACGGTGTTGGGGATGTCGTGCAGCTTGAGATCGAGGAAGATGTCCTTGCCCGCGGCGCGGGCGATCTGGCGCACGCCCTCGGGGCCGTTGGCGCAGAAGAATTCGAGGCCGAGTTTGAGTCCGCCGACGTGGTCGGCGATTTGCGCCGCGAGGCGGGAGGCGATGGCGAGGTCGGGCGTGTCGATGGCGCAGAAGATCGGGTTGGCGGTCATGATGCGTCTTTCCAGCAGGGATCGCCCCGATTGTAGGGTGTCGGAGGGCGCCGCGCTACGTCGAGAATGATGAAATTCAGGCCGCGCTGGGCGGCGGCAGCGCGCGGTTCGGGTCGGTCTCGCTGGCGCGGCTGCGCAGCGCTGCGG
>LUYR01000451.1 GCA_001603335.1 Rhodospirillales bacterium Alpha_05
GGAAAACCGTCGTCGAGGCGTTCGACGACGCGCCGGCATTGGTGGGTATCGCGGCGTTCTTCGTCGCGGTGGGCGCGCTCGCCGTATGGTCGACCTGGCACCGCCGCACCGCGTCCCGCCGCGCGGAAGCCGAGGCGGAAACGCGAAAGCACCGCCGCGAGGCCTGAACCCCGCCCGACTTACGCCAGCGGGCAGTCCTCGACCACCGCGAAGCCGTTCACCCGCATCAGGTTGAAGCGGCGGCTATGATAGCGCTCGAGGGTGTTGCGGTGGCTGATGGTGATCACCGACGCCGCCGGATAGGCTGCAAGGATCATCTCGATCATCCGCCGTTCGGTTTCGCGGTCGAGACCGTCGGTGGCCTCCTCGATGAAGATCCAGTCCGGCTTGTGCAGCAGCAGGCGTGCGAATCCGAGGCGCTGCTGTTCGCCGACGGCGAGGGTCTCTTCCCAGTCCTCGACGTCGTCGAGGCGCTTGATCAGGTCTTCGAGCCCGACGCGGCCGAGGGCGGCATGAAGCTTGGCGTCGTCGGCCTCGTTCGCCACCTCGGGGAAGACGATCGCCGAGCGCAGCGGCCCGATCGGCAGATAGGGACGGCGCGGCATGAAGAAAATCGAGCCGCCCGAAGGCAGGCCGACGGTGCCGTGGCCCCACGGCCAGAGCCGCGCCACCACCTTGAACACCTTCACCGCCGCGCCCGGATCGCCGGTGATCAGCACCCGCTCGCCCTTGGCGATTGTGGTGTTGAACCGCGCGATCTGGGTGTGTCCGGTGGAATCCGCGACCTCGACGTCGCTGAAGGTCAGTTCGGGCTTGTCGGTCTTGACCACCTGGATGCCGTCGTGGCCGCCCGCGGCGATCCGTTGCGCCACCACGTCGATGCCTTCCGACAGGCGCAGAACGCGCTCCACCGAGGCGCGCCAGGTGGCGACGTTGGCGAGGTTGTCGATCGGCCAGGAGAGCGCGGCGGTCATCTGGCCGAAGGCCTGGGCGGTCTGCATCAGCACGCCCAAGGTGATCGTGCCCATGATGTAGCGTGGCGCGGCGACCAGGAACGGGAACGCCATGGAGAGCGTGCCCCAGGTCGAGGTGAAGTAGATCAGCTTGGTCAGCGCCCAGGTCTGCACGTCCCAGGCGCGCGCGACGCGGCGGAACAGGTGGCGGAAGTGGCGGCGTTCGCCGGTTTCGCCGTGCAGCAGCGCGATCGCCATGGCGTTTTCGCGCGCGTGGACGAGGCCGAAGCGGAAGTTCGCCTCGTCGGTCTGGCGCTGGTCGACGGCGCGCACCAGGGGCTTGCCGAGCAACCACGCGACGACCGCGCCCAAGGTCGAATAGAGGATCGCGAGCCAGACCAGGTGGCCCGGCAGCGGAATCTGTAGGCCGCCGAAGGTGGTCATCACCGGGCCCGAGAGCGACCAGAGAATCTGGGTGAAGGAGATCAGCAGCAGCACCGAGTAGGTCAGGGAATGGGCGAGGTCGATCGCCGATTCGGTGGTGATGCGGATGTCCTCGGCGATTCGGCCGTCGGGGTTGTCGTGGTCGCCGGGAACGAAGTTGAGCAGATACTGCCGCCCGCCCGACATCCACTCGCGGAACACCCGGTAGGTCAGCCACTGCCGCCACGCCACCTGAAGGCGGCGCTTGATCCGGAGGTGGGTGGAGGTGATCAGGACGTTGGCGACGAGGATGATGCCGAGCACGCCGATCAGCGCGATGAAGCGGTCCATCGCCCGAATCTCGAGGGCGTTGAAGAGCTTCTCGTTCCAGATGTTGAGCGCGACCGGAATTCCCACCTGGGCGATGGTCAGCACCACCAGGGCAGTCAGCAGGAGGATATATCGCCGCCCGTCGTCCCATGACCAGAACGGCATCGCGAGCGCATGGAAGCGCCGCATGAACGAAACCTTCGGCGGTTCCGACTTCGCGGCCAACGCGTCTCGTGGTTCTTTCCCCAACCCCGGTCCTCTTTTTACGGACTGTTCACCCAGCCCTTCGTTTCCGATGTATCAGCCCGCCGAAGCCCACGCCAGAGAATTTGCGCCCGCGCGTTCGCCCCGCCCGGGTTTGGCATCGGGATTGCGAAGTCATCGGCGCGAGCAGGCAGGGCACCATCGCCCCGCCGTTCGAAGACCCACTTCGCCGAAGGAACCCGCAGCGTATGACACGGTCCCCGACCCGCACCCCGACGATCCTGCCGCTGGCTTTGCTGCTCGCGATTTTCGCGTTGTTCGGCAATCCCTTGCAGGCGCTCGCGTGGGAGGGCGTGTGCCTCGATACGGCGGCACGGGTGAACCACCAGGAAGGGCTGCCGCCGCACATGCTCGGCAGCATCGCGATCACCGAAAGCGGTCGCACCGTCCCCGAGACCAAGGCAAAAGTTGCCTGGCCGTGGACCGTGACCTCGGGTGGCGAGGGGCAGTATTTTCCCACCAAGGCGGCCGCGGTCGCCGAGGTGCGGCGCCTGCAGAAAGCGGGCGTCGAGAACATCGACGTCGGGTGCATGCAGATCAATCTGAAGTACCACCCGAACGCCTTCGCGAGCGTCGACGCGGGCTTCGATCCTGAAACCAACGTCCGCTACGCCGCGCGCTTCCTCAAGGACATGCGGCAGAACTTCGGCAGCTGGTCCGACGCGGTGCGCCATTACCACTCCGCCGACGACACCCGCAGCCTCGCCTACGCCAAGCGCGTCGCGAAGAACTACTACGACCTCACCGGCGCAAAGCCGGGAATGGTTGCGGAAAAGCCGCAGCAGCAGATCGCCTCCGCCGCGCCGTCGCCGAAGCCGAAGGGGCGTGAGGCCCACGCCGCACCGCCGCGGCC
>LUYR01000452.1 GCA_001603335.1 Rhodospirillales bacterium Alpha_05
CGCCACCGAAATCCTCGACGCCCCCGCCAAGACCGCCGCCGCAGCAGCCCGCGTCGCCGCGATCCTCGACGCGCTCGAGCCCGAATACGCGCGCGGCTGGGCGGGCGAACGCACCGCCGACGGCGGCTATCGCTTCACCCGCACCCTGCGCGGCGTGCCGCAGGTGATCATGCTCGAGCCGACGATGCTCGAAAGCCCGGAGGCGCGCCGCCTGCGCACCCTCGCGGCGGAAATGTCCGAGTTCTTCGCCCACCCGGCGACGCTGAAGGCGAAGGACAAGGAAACCCGCATCGACGGCCCGGTGGCGCTCGCCGACGCGGTGATGGAAGCCGGCCGCAAGGGCATCACCATCCAACGCTACAAGGGCTTGGGCGAGATGAACCCCGACCAGCTCTGGGAAACCACCCTCGACCCCAACGCCCGCACCCTACTTCAGGTGACGGTGCGCCAGGCCGACGAGGCGGAAGACATCTTCTCCACCCTGATGGGCGACGTCGTCGAACCCCGCCGCGACTTCATCGTCGAAAACGCGATGAACGTGGTCAACCTCGACGCGTAAACCGCAAGGCCAGGGGCTTCGGCCCCTGGGTCCGCCCGCACGCACTACGACACCGCGGATTCCGCAGCGCCGAGGTGGTGGCGCGAACCTCGCGGCAGGAATTCGGGCGTGCCGGGGCGCTGCGGAGGACTCTCGAACCCTTTCAGAACGCTGCACGCCCGCGTGTGCTCGCATGAATATCGCTTGTGCTTTGGTTGAAAGCATGCGTACTCTCAGCTTCGGTTGTGCCGATGCGTAGAGGAGCCCCAGGGTTCTACCGGCCAACCACAGGATGCGCTGCTTTGCCTGTCACCGGACTGCCGCCATCGCGTTGTTCCTACGGAAGGGACGCCCATAGGCAGCGGATCTACGCCAGCTTCCTCCCGAACTTTCCGCCATTGGCGCTGGTCTTTCCGGCGACTTCGGCACATGAATGGTAATGATTTGACGACTTTTTCCGACCTCGGCCTCGCCGAGTCACTGCTGCGCGCCGTTGCCGCCGAGGGTTATGAAAACCCCACCGCGATCCAGGCTGCTGCAATCCCCCACGGTCTCGCCGGCGATGACGTTCTCGGCATCGCGCAGACCGGCACCGGCAAGACTGCCGCGTTCGTGCTGCCGCTGTTGCAGCGCCTCGCGGCGGAAGCCACCAAACCCGAACCCAAGTCCTGTCGCGCCCTGATCCTCGCGCCGACGCGTGAGCTCGCCGCGCAGATCCTCGATTGCATCCGCGCGTACGGCAAGTTCCTGCGCTTGAGCTCGACCCTGGTGGTCGGCGGCGTCAAGCCCGGCCCGCAGGTTGCGGCGCTGACCCGCGGCGTCGACATCCTCGTCGCCACTCCGGGCCGCCTGCTCGACCACATGGGCACCGGCGCGGCGAAGATCGACAAGGTGCGCACCGTCGTCCTCGACGAGGCGGACCAGATGCTCGACCTCGGCTTCATGCCCGCGATCCGCCGGATCATGGCCAAGACCCCCAAGGCCCGCCAGACCCAGCTGTTCTCGGCGACGATGCCGCCCGCGATTCGCGCGCTCGCCAACGATTTCCTCAAAAACCCGAAGGAAGTCCAGGCAACTCCGGTTTCCCGCCCGATCGAGCGGATCACCCAGAAGGTGATCGCCACCTCGGCGGAAGACAAGCGCGCGGTGCTGACCGAAATCCTCAAGACCGAGGCCAAGGGCCGCACCATCGTCTTCACCCGCACCAAGCACGGCGCGGATCGGGTGACCAAGCATTTGAACGCGGCCGGTCTTTCCGCCGCCGCGATCCACGGCAACAAGAGCCAGAACCAGCGCACCCGTGCGCTCGACGGCTTCAAGAGCGCCGAAACCCGGATCCTCGTGGCGACCGATATCGCGGCGCGCGGGATCGACGTGGACGGCGTCGAACATGTCGTGAACTTCGAGCTTCCGAACGTCCCCGAGGTGTATGTGCACCGTATCGGCCGGACCGCGCGGGCAGGCGCGGACGGAATCGCGATCACATTGTGCGATCCGATGGAACGGAAACTGCTTCGGGACATTGAACGCTTGATAGGACGCACGCTGTTGCAGGACGGTCATGCGCCCCGCGTCGAATCTCCCCGGCCCGCACAACAAAAACCGGACGGGCGCAACAAACCTGCGGCGGCGAGAAATCGGCGGCGCAAACCTTCTCCGCGCCGGATGTCCGACGCGGCGTGACAGAATCCAAAGTCGGGGTTGGCCCGGCCTAGGGTAAAGACTAACACTTGATCAAGGGAATACGACTATGGCTAACGGTACCGTGAAGTGGTTCAACGCGCAGAAGGGTTACGGCTTCATTCAGCCGGAAAACGGCGGCGCCGACGTTTTCGTGCACATCAGCGCCGTTGAGCGCGCTGGTCTCTCGACCCTGAACGACGGTCAGAAGCTCTCGTTCGAACTGCAGCAGGACCCGCGCAAGGGCAAGTCCTCTGCCGTCGACCTGAAGCTGATCTAACCACCGCTTCGCAAAGGTCCGGGCGCGCGGTTGCCGCGCGCCGGACTTTCCGATCATTGAGTCGCGCCCGTCTGTCCGCCGGGCGCGACTT
>LUYR01000453.1 GCA_001603335.1 Rhodospirillales bacterium Alpha_05
CCGGTGATGGCCGACCCGCGCAAGGTGATCGAGGGCGGCGCGCGCCTCGCCGCCGCCGCCCGCCGTCTCGAGATCCCGACGCTGATCTCCGAGCAGTACCCGAAGGGCCTCGGCCCGACGATGATCGACATCCGCGAGGTGGTGCCGGAGGTCGAAACCTATATCGCCAAGACCGCGTTCTCCTGCGTGGGCGAACCCGCGTTCGCCGAGGCGATCGGCTCGTTCGAGCGGCCGCAGGCGGTGGTCGCGGGGATCGAAATGCACGTCTGCGTGATGCAGACCGCGCTCGACCTCAAGGAAAAGGGGTTCGAGGTGTTCGTCGTCGTCGACGCGTGCGGCTCGCGCAACGCCATCGACGAGGAGACCGCCAAGGCGCGCTTCACCGCCGCCGGGATTCACCTCGTCACCATCGAGATGGTGATCTTCGAATGGCTGGAGCGTGCCGGTACGCCCGAGTTCAAGGAAATCAGCAAGACCCTGATCCACTGACAAGGAGTCTCCGATGCGCCAGGACCTGATCCTGCTTCCCGGATTGATTTGCGACGCGCGGTTGTTCGCGCCGCAGGTCGAAGCGTTGGCGGATGTCGCGGTGGCGTTCGTGCCCCACCTCGACGCGCCGTCGGTTGGCGAAATGGCCGAGGCGGTGCTGGGCGCCGCGCCGAAAACCTTCGCCCTCGCCGGTCTCTCGATGGGCGGCTACGTCGCGCTCGAGATCATCCGCCGCGCGCCCGAGCGGGTCACGCGTCTGGCGTTGATCTCGACCACCGCGCGGCCCGACGCGCCGGAGCAGTCGGCGATGCGCCGCGACCTCATCGAACTGGCGAAATCCGCGCGCTACGCCCAGGTGATGCCGCGCCTGCTGCCCAAGCTGATTTCCGCCGGGCGGCGCGACGATGCGGACTTGAAACGGATCGTGGTGGACATGGCCGATGCGGTCGGCGCCAAGGTGTTCGTGCACCAGCAGACCGCGATCATGGCGCGGCCCGACAGTCGGCCCGACCTCGCGGCAATCAGGGTGCCGACCGCGGTGATCTGCGGCGACGCCGACGAACTCACGCCGCCGGACCGGCACGAGGAGATTGCGGCGGCAATTCCCGGCGCGCGCCTCACGGTGGTGCCGGGCTCGGGCCACCTCGCCACGCTCGAGGCTCCGGACGCGCTCTCGGCGCTGCTGCGCGCCTGGCTGGCCGACTAGGCCCCCACGACGTCGGCGCGGGGGATGCGCATGGTGCAGCGTACGCCCTCGGACGGGTATTCGAGTTCCGCGCCGCCGTCGACCGAGTATTGCAGGCTGCGGGTGATCACCGTCTGGCCGAAGCCGAAGCGGTTCGGCTCGGCGACCCGCGGGCCGTCGGCCTCGCGCCATTCGAGGCTGAAGAACGCGCTCTCCGGATTGTCGGTGAAGTTGACCGCGACGACGCCGTCGGGCGAGGACAACGCGCCGTACTTCACCGCGTTGGTGGCGAGTTCGTGCAGCACCAGGCCGAGGGCGATCGCTGCGCGCGGTCGGATCCGGACATCGGGCCCGGAGACCCGCAGGCGGTTTTCGCCGGTGGTGATGAAGGGCCCGACCTCCTGGTGCAGCACCTCGGCGACGCGCACCGACGACCACGAGCATTCGGCAAGGATGTTGTGGGTCGCCGCCAGCGCCTGGATCCGGCCCGAGAACGCGGTCTGGAAGCCGTCGACCGTCTCTTCCGAGTTGGCGGTGCGATTGGCGATCGAGAGTACCAGGGCGAGGGTGTTCTTGACCCGGTGGTCGAGTTCGCCCATCAGCAACAGCTGCTGCTGCTCCAGGGTTTTACGCTGCGATAGGTCGACCATGGTAACGACGCAGCCGCTGATCTGGTCGCTGCCGATCCGCAGCGGCGCGGCGCTGATCAGGAGATCCTTGCACTTCGGCGCGTCGGGCGCGGCGGCCTCGATGCCCTGCACCGGGGTGCCGCCGATCGCCCGCGCGACGATCTCGGAGCCCGGATCCGCCGCCGAAAACCCCGAGATCGTGAGATTGATCGCGGAGCTGAAGGTTTTGCCGATCGGGCTCTCGGCGGTGATCGCGGCGACCGCGGCGTTGGCGTGGGTGATCCGTCCTTCGCGATCGCAGACGATCACGGCTTCGTTGGCCGAGGCGAGGATGGCGAGCGCGGCGCGCTCGGATTCCTGGCTCGCGCGCTCGCGGATGCGCGACGTGATGTCGGTGAGGGTGACCGCCACCGCGTCGGTGACGCCGACCCGCAGCGGCGACGCCGAAACCTGGACGTGGCGGCCGTCGCCGACGACGATCTCGACCGACGACTTGGCGGTCGCGCCGCGGGCGAGGAGGTCGCGGACCCGCGCCGCGCTTTCGGGGTCGAGGGCGGAGCAGATGCCCCGCACCAAGACCTCGTCGGCGGTGAGGCCGAGGAGATCGCCGAGCGCGGCGTTGGCATAGAGCATCCGCCCTTCGGCGTCGAACGCCGCGGCGCCCAGGTCCATCGCCTCCATGAACGCACGGAAGGGTTCGGGCCCACCCTCGAGGGTGAAGACCTCTTCCTCCTGCGCTCGGCTGCGGATCACCAGTGCGTCGACCTCGCCTTCGCGGATCGCGCGGATGGTTTCCTCGGCTTCTTCGAGACGTCGCCGCAACTCGGCGGTCAAGGCAGGGTTTTCCTGGCCCATGCGTCAGTCTCCAACACTGAGGTGCACGAGGACTTTTTCGGAATCGGACAAATCGCCGATGATCTTGCGGATCGGCGTCGGCAGTTCGCGCACCAGGGTCGGGATCGCGATGATGTTGTGCTCGCGGGCAAGCTGCGGCGATTTGCGCAGGTCCACGACCTCGATCCGGTATCGACCCGGAAGATGCTCGGCGCAGATGCGCTCGAGGTTCTCGATCGCCGAAATCGACTTCGGGGTTTGCCCGGCGATGTACAGCACCAGCTTGGTGGGCTCCGTCGGGGTGGTTGGGGTGGCGTTTTCGACCATATTTTACTCCGTGTCGCCGCGCTCAGAGCTTACGGCTTTTTTTCATTGCGACGAGATCCGCATCCGCCTGGGCTCGGGTGTCGCTCTCCAGTTCAGTGGACCGGCGAAGCTCGGCTTCGTCGGCTGCGAGGTCGGCCTCCAACGCGTCGATCTGGGCGCGCACTTTCCGTCGCCGTTGCTCGATCTGGTCGGTGATCCGGGCATTTTCATGGCGGCGTTGCGCCTCCGCGCGGCGTTCGCGGGCTTCCTCGGCGATGCGGGCGGAGCC
>LUYR01000454.1 GCA_001603335.1 Rhodospirillales bacterium Alpha_05
GGCAGCGCGACGGCGGCGGAAAGCGCGGTTTCGATCGCGTCGGGATAGACGACTCGGGCCGCCGCGGGGCGGGGATCGCGGATCATCTTCACCAGCGCGTCCATCAGCTGGCGCACGCCCTTGCCGCGCGAGGCGACCATCGGCACCACCGGGCAGCCGAGGCGCTGCGACAGGGCCGCGACGTCGATCTCGAGACCGGCGGCGTCCGCCGCGTCCATCATGTTGAGCGCGACCACCATCGGCACCTGCATTTCCAGCAGTTGTACGGTGACGTAGAGGTTCCGTTCGAGGTTGGAGGCGTCGACGATGTTGAGAATCGCGTTGGCCTCGCCGGCGGCGACATAGTCGCGCGCGATGCGTTCGTCTTCCGAGGTGGCGTCGCCGAACGACAGGCAGTAGGTGCCGGGGAGGTCGACGATTTCGAGCGCGAGGCCGTCGTGGCTGGCGCGGCCGACCTTTTTCTCGACCGTCACGCCCGCCCAGTTGCCGACCGCCTGGCGCGCGCCGGTGAGCGCGTTGAACAGCGTGGTCTTGCCGCAATTGGGGTTGCCGACCACCGCGACGGTGGCGTTTTGCAGTGCATTTTGCATCGCTTCAGGCCTCCGGCGTGTCGCGGGCGACGAGCACGATCTCGGCTTCGTCGCGACGCAGGCTCAACGAAAATCCCCGAACCGTGATCTCCACCGGATCGCCCAACGGCGCGACGCGGGTGACGCGGAAGGCGGCCCCCTTGGTCAGTCCGAGCGCCAGGAGCTTGCGCCGATACGCGGCGGCTCCCTCGCGGAAGCCGACGATGCGGCCGCTTTCGCCCACCGCCATGTCGCGCAAAACCAAGTCCGAACCGTTCACCAACGTGTTCATCCGAAACCAAACTCCTCGCCCTGAAGCGGACTGTTACGCGGCCTGGACGACAATCTTCTCGGCCATGCCGCTGCCGAGGACCAGTCGGCCGGTGCCGACTTCGACCACCACCGGACCGCTGCCGGGGGCGTGGGCGAGGCGGATCTCCGTCCCCTCCCGAAGGCCCATGGTTGCGAGACGGAGGCGCGCCGCGCGGCCGCCGTCGATGCAGACGATATTGAGAAGCTTGCCGATCGGGGCCTTGGTCAGAAACGTTGCGTCCATCAAGCGGAGTCCTCGAACCATGGGTGGCGTTCCCTGTGCCGGTAGTCTCCAGCAAATCTCGTGCCGGAGGTCTCGGGTGCGCCGAGGTGCGTCGGCCGGTCGGGGGAAAGCGTGGTAATGTTATCGCCAATCATTCGCAAGTCAAGGCGGCTTAGTGACAAAATCAGAAAGTTCCATCGATTTTTTCTAATTCGTTGAGAATATGATAAATATATATTGCGTCTCTAGGCGGCGCGGGCTTTCGGGCCTATCTTTGCGGCACCTGAGAAGGCGCATTACACCGATAAAAGTTTAAGGAACCCCCTATGCGCGCGCGAAAGCGAATTGGTCTCGTCGCCCACGACGGACGTAAGAAAGACCTCACCGAATGGGTGAAATTCAACGAAGGCACGTTGTCGCATCACGATCTTTGGGCGACCGGCACCACCGGGGCGATGCTCCAGGCCGAGTGCCCCTCCCTCGACATCTCGCGGCTGAAGTCGGGCCCCTTGGGCGGCGACCAGCAATTGGGCGCGATGATCGCCGAGGAACGCCTCGATGTGCTGATCTTCTTCTCCGACCCGATGTCGAGCCAGCCGCACGACGTCGACGTCAAGGCGCTGATGCGGATGTCGACGGTGTACAACATCGTTCTCGCGATGACTCGCGCCACCGCCGACTTCGTGATCAATAGTCCGTTGTTCCAAAGCGGAAACTACCACCGCGTGATCCCCGATTACGCCGGATACATCCGCCGCAACGCCGGCGACTCGCAGTAAGAGTCGACGAATTCGCTTGGCAAGACGTCGCGCCGCCGTTATGGTGCGCGACTTCGCTGGAGGCTTGGGGTCCGCTATGAGACCCCTTGGGCGCGTCCGACGAGCAAGACGCGACCGAAATCGGCCTTTTGAGCCGCCCGGGTGAAGACCCGGTCCCATACGGGACGTTTCTTTCTCATTGCCTCCAAATTTTCATGCCGAACGACGCTGGCCGTCGCGTTCGGCGCTTTGGTATGGCCAGAAGGATACCCGATGCGTTTTGATGAATTCGCCCTTCACCCGTTGATCCTGAAGGCGGTCGAGGCCTGCGGCCTGACCGAGCCGACTCCGGTGCAGGAACAGGCGATTCCGTTTGCTCTCGAAGGCCGCGACGTTCTCGCCACCGCCGCCACCGGCACCGGCAAGACCGCCGCCTTCCTCCTCCCCGTGCTCTCCAACCTCGCCGGTCTGCCGCCGCGCCGCATGCCCGGCCAGCCGACCGTCCTGGTGCTGACCCCGACCCGCGAACTCGCGAGCCAGATCGCCCGCGCGGTGCGTGACTTCGGCAAGTTCGCCAACGTCAACAGCGTCGAGATCGTCGGCGGCATGCCGTATCGCGAGCAGCTCCGCCGCATGTCGCGCCCGATCGACATCGTCGTCGCGACTCCGGGCCGCCTGCTCGACCACGTCCGCGCCGGTCGCCTCGATCTCTCCAAGCTCGAGACCCTGATCTTCGACGAAGCCGACCGCATGCTCGACATGGGCTTCACCGAGGACGTCACCGCGATCGCCGCCGAATGCCCGGCGGACCGCCGCACCATGCTGTTCACCGCGACCCTCGACCGTCGCATGGAAGCCCTGGCGCGCGGCCTGCTGAAAGACCCGATCCGGGTGCAGATCGAGACCGCGCTGTCCTCGCCCGACATCGCCCAGACCCTCTATTACGCCGACGACATCGGCCACAAGAAGGCGCTGCTGGCGCACCTCGTGAGCCAGCCGGAAGTCGGCAAGACCATCGTTTTCGTCGCCACCAAGCGCGACGCCGACGAAATCTCGCGCGAACTGGCGGAAGCCGGTCATGCGGTGAGCGCGCTGCACGGCGATCTCTCGCAGGGCCAGCGTAACCATACGCTCAAGCGCCTGCACGACGGTCGCCTGCGCCTGATCGTCGCCACCGACGTCGCCGCGCGCGGCATCGACGTGCGCGACATCACCCACGTGATCAACTTCGACCTGCCGCGCGCCGCCGAGGACTACGTCCACCGCATCGGCCGCACCGGCCGGGCCGGCGCCACCGGCAACGCGATCTCGTTCGCGGGTCGCGACGACAAGGGCCTGGTGATCCGCATCGAGCGCTTCACCCGTTCCACCCTCGCGGTGGCGACGATCCCCGGCATGGAGCCGCGCCTGCCGCAGCGTTCCGCGCCGTTCCGCCCGGGTTCGAAGCGCCCGAACAGCTTCCGCAAGGCCGATGCGCCGCCGCGCGGCGAGCCGAAGCGCAGCTTCCACCGCGACGGCAACGCTCACCGCGACGCCAACGGCCGCCC
>LUYR01000455.1 GCA_001603335.1 Rhodospirillales bacterium Alpha_05
GATCACCAGCGGCTTGGCGTCCTCGAGAGTCTTGCGGATCGCCTCGCCGCCGGGGACTTCGCCCAAGCCGACGTTGCCCGCGTTGTCCTCGAGAATCACCACGTTGCGGGTGAAGTAGGGCCCGTGCGCGCCGCTCAGGTTGAGGAGCATGCTGTCCTGCCCCGCAACCGGCACCACGCGCATCTTTTCGACCACCGGGCTGCCCCTGCCGTACCCCTCGATCCCCGTCATCTGCGGTTCTCCCGAATGTGTGTTGTCCTACCCGTCGCGCCCGAAAAATCGCCCTCAGGTTTTGCGCCAGAATCCATGAAAGCGCAACCGCAAGTGCGATTTCCACAGGCATTGGTCAGTTCTGCTGACCTTGATATTCAACCCGAATTGCCGAGGCGGCGGGCCGGAAACCGCTTGACTTGCCCCGGCGAAATGATCCCAATGGTAGAACGAAAAGTGGAGGTATGAAAGCGTTTCCATCGCCCGCCCCGAAGAGTGGGGCACGGAACCCGGAAAATAACCGGGAGGCGATGACGTCGGGTGCAGCGAAACGAACCGGGAGGACAACCAAATGAAGCGACGTCTGTTGGGAATGTGTCTGTTGGTGAGCGCGGCGGTGGGCCTCGCGGCGGGGCCTGCGGTGGCGGCGGACAAGCCGATCTCCGGCAATCTGCGCATCGTCATCGGGTCGAGCGCGACCAGCGGCGACACCTACCAGAACGCGGCGATCATCGCCGACGAACTGTCGAAGAAGCTCGACATCAATGCCAAGGTCGACGCCGTCGGCGTCAGCGCGGCGTTCCAGGCGCTGTCCCGCGCCAAGGACGGTAGCACGGTGATGTTCTTCCACGACCAGTCGTACCTCGGCCACCTCTTGGGCCTGAAGGGCTACGACGACCTGTTCGCCACCTACAAGGTCGGCCCGACGATCTCGATCAATCCGGGCGACGCCTTCGTCGGGGTCAAGGACTCGAAGTACAAGACCATCGAGGACGTGATTGAGGGCGCCAACAAGGGCGAGCGGATCCGCGTCGCGATCCAGCCGGGCGGGGTTTCCGAAGTCTATTACGGCGCGCTCAAGAACGCGGTGAAGGTCCGCTATCCGGGCAAGGAAGCCAACATCGTGTCGGTCAAGACCGGCTCGCAGGGCGACAAGAACCAGCTCCTCTTCGACCGTCAGGCCGAGGTGATCCACGGCTCGGTGCAGGCCAACGAGCAGTACACCCGCCTCCCCGGCGACGACCAGAAGGCGATGCGCTTCCTCTGGCTGCCGGCGCGTAAGGCCACCATCGCCCAGGCGAACCCGGAAGGCATGGGCGGCACCAGCCGCGAGGAACTGCTGAAGTTCACCTCGCCGAACGCCAGCGTGACGCTGGACGGCAAGCGGGACTTCACCTTCGATAAGGAGTTCTTCTTCATCTACAACAAGGACATGGACCCGAAGATCGTCGCCTATCTCGACAAGGCGCTGTCCGAGATCTTTGCCGAAGGCAAGGTTCAGGTGACGATGAAGAAGGCGTTCTTCATCCCGAACTTCCAGCCTTCGAAGGAAGCCGAGGGCTACCTGAAGAAGAAGGCCGCGCAGTCGCAGAAGCTGATCGAAGCGACCCATTAACCGCCCCGCGCCCGCCGCCGGATGGTCCCGGCGGCGGGTGCGCGTTCGTCTTCGGAGGTGGCCATGGTTCCCGAGTTCCTGCGCGTAACCATCGACTTCGACCAATCCCACCTGTTCTTTCCGCGCATCGTCACCTGGATTCTCGTCGGGCTGGCGTTGATCGGGGTGGTTTCCCGCTCGCGCGCCTTCGTGCGCAACTGGGCGGGGATGTGCCGCGACTGCGCCGACGCGGCCAGGGGCTTCGACACCAGAAGGTTCGGCGCGACGCTGGTGTTGCTGGTGGTCTACGCGGTGGCGATGGACCGGCTTTCCGACGTCTGGCCCAACACGGGTTTAAGCTTCCTGTTCTGCTCGATGGCGTTCATGGCGGCGATGTCGCTGCTCTACGTCCACGACTTCCGGCGCAAGACCCTGATCGTGATCGGCCTGTCGTCGATCCTGTCGCCGCTGGTGGTGTGGTACGCGCTCGCCAAGCTGTTCTTCCTCACCCTGCCATGACGCCCTGAACGCGGAGAACCTCGATGGATTTCCTTGCCGCAATCACGCCGTTGGAACTCATGCTCGTGGTCAGCGGCGTCATGATCGGGATCGTGTTCGGCGCGATTCCGGGGATGACCGCGACGATGGCGGTGGCGGTCTGCCTGCCGATGACCTACGGCCTCAGCCTCAACAACAGCCTCGCGCTGCTGCTCGGGCTTTACGTCGGCGGGATTTCGGGCGGGCTGGTCCCGGCGATCCTGATCAACATTCCCGGCACGCCATCCTCGATCACCACCACATTCGACGGCTACCCGATGGCGCAGAAGGGCGAGGCGGAGCGGGCGCTCAAGATCGGCATCGTCTCCTCGCTGATCGGCGGCCTGTTCAGCGCCGTGGTGCTGTTCCTATTCGCGCCCGCGCTCGCCGACCTCGCGATCAAGTTCTCCTATGTCGAGAAGTTCCTGATCATCCTCTTCGCCCTCACCATCATCGCCTCGCTGTCGAAGAACCTGTTGAACGGCGCGATCTCGGGCGTGCTCGGGATCTGGCTCTCGCTCGTCGGCACCTACGACCTCAACACCGGCGGCAATGGCGATATCCGCCTAGTGCCGGGCTTCCTCGAAGACATCCTGATCAACGGCTTCTCCCTCCTGCCGGTGCTGATCGGCCTGTTCGGCCTCACCGTGATTCTCGAGGAGGCGGCCAAGGGCGTGCCGCCCGAGCCGCTGTCCCACTTCAAGCTCGGCGACGGCAAGCCGTTCCGGTTCTCGGTGTTTCGCGGCCACTTCGGCACGCTGTTCCGCTCCTCCGCGATCGGCACCTTCATCGGCCTGCTGCCGGGCATCGGCGGCTCGGCGGCCTCGGTGCTCGCCTACGCGCAGCAGAAGAACCTCTCGAAGCACCCCGAGCGCCTCGGTACCGGCGAGCCGGAAGGGGTGATGGCGTCGGAATCCTCCAACAACGGCCTTACCGGCGGCGCGCTGATCCCGCTGGTGTCGCTGGGCATTCCGGGGGATTCCACCACCGCGGTGATGATCGGCGCGTTCACCCTGCAGGGGTTGCAGCTCGGGCCGCTGTTCATCGGCGAACACCTCGACTCCTGGCACGAGATCATGACCAATCTCGTGCTCGCCAACATCGTGATGTTCCTGGTGATGTTCTTCGCGATCCGCCACATCGTGAAGGTGATCCAGGTGCCGAAGCACCTCTTGTATCCGCTGATCGTGGTGATGTGCGCGGTGGGCTCCTACAGCGCCAACTCCGGCATCATGTTCGACGTCTGGACCTTCCTGCTGTTCGGCGTGTTCGGCTACTTCGGCCACAAGGTCGGGCTGGAATCCGCGCCGTTCATCATCGGCTTCATCCTCGGCAAGGATGCGGAGGTCTACTTCGTCAAAAGCATCGAATCCTACGGCAACCTCGCGATCTTCTTCACCAAGAGCCCGATTGCCATGGGTCTCTGGGTGTTGATCGCGCTCTCCCTCGGCTATGCCTTCTACCAGGCGTGGCGCAACCATCGGCGGGAGTGCGGCGCATGACCGCGCCCGAGATCGCCTTGAGCGTCAAGGTCCACGCCGCCGACACCGTCGCGATCGTGGTGAGTTCCAAGGGCGCGCGAGCGGGGCAGGTCCTCGCCGACGGCACGGTGTTGATCGAGAACGTGCCGATGGGCCACAAGGTGGCGCTGGCGGATATCGCCGAGGGTGCGCCGATCCTCCGCTACGGTGAGGTGATCGGCCACGCCGACCGCGATATCCCCAAGGGTGCCTGCGTTACCGAAACCCTGGTGCGGATGCCCGAGGCCCCCGACCTCGCCAGTCTTTCCCGCGTCCGCCGCGCCGTGTCCGATGCGCCGCCGCTCGAAGGCTACACCTTCGAGGGCTACCGCAACCCCGACGGCAGCGTCGGGGTGCGCAACGTGCTGGCGATCTCGATCTCGGTGCAGTGCGTCGCCGGGGTGGTCGGGCACGTGGTCGAACGGGTGAAGCGCGAGTTGCTGCCGAAATATCCCAACGTCGACGACGTGGTGGCGCTCGACCACACCTACGGCTGCGGCGTCGCGATCAACGCGCCCGACGCGATCGTGCCGATCCGCACGCTGCGCAACCTCGCGCGCAATCCCAACTTCGGCGGCGAGGCGATGATCATCGGCCTGGGGTGCGAAAAGCTCCTGCCCGAGATGCTGCGCTCCGGCCCGGGCGACCAATCCCCGATCGTGCGCTTGCAGGACGCGGCGTTCACCGGCTTTGCCGACATGGTCGACGGCGTGATTGCCCAGGCGGTGCCGCGCCTCGAACGCCTGAACGCACGCCGCCGCGAAACCTGCCCGGTGTCGGACCTAGTGATCGGCGTGCAATGCGGCGGCTCGGACGCTTTCTCGGGCGTCACCGCCAACCCGGCGGTGGGCTTCGCCGCCGACCTGATCGTGCGCGCGGGCGGCGCGGTGATGTTCTCGGAAGTCACCGAGGTGCGCGACGCGATCCACCTGCTGGTCGCGCGCGCCGCCGACGACGAGGTGGCGGAGGCGTTGATTCGCGAGATGGACTGGTACGACCGCTACCTCGCGCGCGGCAGCGCCGACCGCAGCGCCAACACCTCGCCCGGCAACAAGACCGGCGGTCTCTCCAACATCGTCGAGAAGGCGCTGGGCTCGGTGGTGAAGTCGGGCTCTTCGCCGATCGTCGACGTGTTGAGCGCCGGCGAGCGGATTCGCAAGAAGGGGATGATCTTCGCCGCCACGCCCGCCAGCGACTTCATCTGCGGCACCCAGCAGCTCGCTTCCGGCATCGCGCTCCAGGTGTTCACCACCGGGCGCGGCACGCCCTATGGCCTCGCCGCCGCGCCGGTGGTGAAGGTGGCGACGAATTCGGCGCTGGCGACGCGCTGGCATGACCTCATCGACCTCGACGCCGGGCGCATTGCCACCGGTGCCGCGACCCTCGAGGCGGTCGGCTGGGAGCTGTTCCACCTGATTCTCGACGTCGCGAGCGGTCGCAAGCAGGTCGCCGCCGACCGCCTCGGGCTTCACAACGCGCTGGCGTTGTTCAACCCGGGGCCGGTAACATAAGCGGGTGTGCCGCGCGGCGAGCGCGGCGGGTGTGACGGGAGAGCGGATGGGAATCGACGAACACGCGCGCACGCCTAAGCCCGCCAAGCGCAAAGCCGCGCGCACGCGGCGCACCAGCGCCGCCGTCACCATCGAATCGGTCGCCGAACGCGCCGGGGTCGCCCCGGCCACGGTGTCGCGCGCCCTCAACCACCCCACCAAGGTCGCCGCCGCCACCCTGGCGCGGATCAAGCTCGCGATCGCCGAAACCGGCTATCTGCCCAATCTCCTCGCCGGGGCGCTCGCCACCAACCGCAGCCGCCTGTTCGCCGCGATCGTCCCCTCGATCGCCAACGCGGTCTATGCCGAGACGATCCAGAGCTTCACCCGCACGGTGCGCGAGCACGGCTATCAGGTGGTGCTGGGCGAATCCGGCTACGACTACGAAACCGAAGACGCGGTGGTCGCGGCGCTGCTCGGTCGCCGCCCCGACGCGATCTTCCTGATCGGCATCAACCATTCCCTCGAATGCCGCCGTCGCCTGCTGGCGGCGAAGATTCCGCTGGTGGAAACCTGGGACATCACGCCGACGCCGCTCGACGTCGTCGTCGGCTATTCCCACGACGCGGTCGGCATGGCGGTGGCGGAGTTCCTGCTGGCCCGCGGCCACACCCGCTTCGCCGCGATCTGCGGCGACGATTCCCGTGCCCACAAGCGCGTCCGCGCCTTCGCCGCCGAAATCGCCAAGCGCGGCGGCGGCGAGGTGCCGGTGGAAACCGCGCCGCCGGGCTCGAGCCTGCAATGGGGGCGGCACTGCATGGCGGCGCTGCTCGACACAGGCTTTTCCGACGGCGCGGTGTTTTGCAGCTCCGACGTGCTGGCGCTCGGCGTGATGGTGGAGGCGCAGTCGCGCGGCCTCAAGATTCCCGGCGACCTCGCGGTGATCGGCTTCGGCGACCTCGAACTCGCCGCCCACACCTATCCCGCGCTCACCACCGTGCGCGTCGACCGCACCCTGATGGGCGCGCGCGCCGCCGAGG
>LUYR01000456.1 GCA_001603335.1 Rhodospirillales bacterium Alpha_05
CGGCGGCGACGACGAGCAGCAGCGGCAGGCCGGGCACGAGGCGGGGCCCCGGTGCAAGGCGGCAGCCGCCGCAGCCGTCGTCGACGGGATCAGGTGCGGTAGTCGGCGTTGATGTTGATGTATTCATGGGTGAGATCGCAGGTCCAAACCGTTGCCTTGCCCTTGCCGACGCCGACGTCCACGGCGATGTCGATGTACTGGCCCTTGAAGTGGGCGGCGACCGGGGTTTCGTCGTAGCAGGGCACGACCTGGCCGTTGGCCGCTACCGGGAAGCCGCCGATGACGATCTTGAGCTGGTCGCGGTCGGCCTTTTCGCCCGACTTGCCGACGGCGGCGATGATCCGGCCCCAGTTGGCGTCTTCGCCCGCGATCGCGGTTTTCACCAGCGGCGAGTTGGCGATGGCGAGGCCGATCTTGCGCGCCGCCTTGTTGCCCGAGGCGCCGGTAACCTTGATGGTGACGAACTTGGTCGCGCCTTCGCCGTCGCGGACGATCTGCTGGGCGAGGTCGACGAGCAGGGCGTTGAGCGCGGTCTTGAACGCCTTCAAGCGCTTGTCGGAGGCCTTGTGCACCGCCTTGTGGTCGGCGGCGCGGGTGGCGAACAGCAGCAGGGTGTCGGAGGTCGAGGTGTCGCTGTCGACGGTGATGCTGTTGAACGACTTGTCCGCGCCGTCCTTCAAGAGGTCCTGGAGCACCGCAGCGGGAAGGTTGGCATCGGTGAAGACGAAGGCCAGCGTCGTCGCCATGTCCGGCGCGATCATCCCCGAGCCCTTGGCGAAGCCCGAGATCGTCACCGTCTCGCCGTCGATTTCGGCGGTGGTGGTGGAGCCCTTGGCGAAGGTGTCGGTGGTCATGATCGCGCGCGCCGCGACCTCCCAGTTCGCGTCCGAGAGCTCTTCCTTCATCTTCGGGAACTGGGCGGTGATCTTCGAGGCGTCCAGCGGCACGCCGATGGTGCCGGTCGAGGCGATGAAGACCTCCGAGAGTTCGCAGCCGAAGATTCCGGCGGCGGCGTCGGCGGTCTGCACCACCGTCGCCACGCCCGCGCTGCCGGTGAAGGCGTTGGCGTTGCCGGAGTTAACGACGACGACCCGCGCCTCGCCGTGGGTGACCGCCTCGCGGCACCAGTCGACCGGGGCGGAGCGGGTCTTGGAGCGGGTGAACACCCCCGCGACCGACGTGCCGTCGGGCAACGCGGCGACCATCAGGTCGGTGCGGCCCTTGTAGCGCAGGCCGCTGTTGGCGACGGCGAATCGCACGCCGGCCACCGGCGCGAGCACGGGGAAGGCGGCGGGGGCGAGGGGCGAAACTTTGGCGGTCATCGCGGGGGTATCCTTAAGTCTAACGTGTCGGGAGCAGGATCAGGGCTTGGCCGCCGGCAGCGGCTTGCCGTCGAGGCCGAAGCGCTTGACGTTGGCGTGTTCGCGCAGGCCCTTGACGATATCCATGGCGATCTCGCCGGCGGCCTGCTCGCGCAGCTGCGGCTTGACTTCCTCGAAGCTCGGCACCGGGGCGGTGCGACGGTCCTCGACCTTGATCACGTGCCAGCCGAACTGGGTCTTGACCGGCTCCTTGCTGACTTCGCCCGGCTTCATCGCGAAGGCGGCGTCGGCGAACGGCTTGACCATGTCGGACTGCTTGAAGTAGCCGAGGTCGCCGCCCGAACCCGCGGACGGGCCGGTGGACTTCTCCTTGGCGATGGTGGCGAAGTCGCCGCCCTTCTTCAGCTGCTCGATCACCGCGCGGGCGTCCTTCTCGGTCTCGAGGAGGATATGGCGGGCGTGGACCTCTTCCTCGGCCGGGTTTTCCTTCACCCAGTCGGCATACATCGCCTTCAGCTTGTCTTCGCTCAGCTTTTCGTCGATCGCGCGGGTGAGGTAGACCGAGCGCAGGATCTGGCGTTCCGCGGCCTTGACGTTGCGCTCCACCACCGGGTCCTTCTCGAGGCCGGTGCGGCGCGCCTCGGCGGCGACCAGCGAGAGGTCGATGACGTTGTCGAGCAGCGCGTCGTAGACGTGCTCGAGCGGCACGTCCTTCAAATACGGCACCGCGGCGCGGATCTGTTCGAGCGCGGAGCGGTGGATCTCCTCGCCGTTGACCACCGCGACCACCGGGTCGTCGGCGGGCTGCGCCGCGCGGGCCTGGGGAACGGCAAAGCTCAAGCAGAGGGCGGCGGCGACGGCCAAGCCGGCGTGGGACTTCAACATCGAGAAGGAGGCGCTCATGGACGGATACCTAAAGGGTGGGGGAAGCGCGCCCGCGCCATCGCGGGCGGCGCGCATCGCGCGAAAGCACCGCGATTATATCCGACGGTTTTTCGCCGCGCACAAGGGCAGACCCGCGCGGCGGAGGGAATTTTCGATGAAGTTTCCGAACCTCTAGTCCCGTTCCTCGAAAGACTGGGGACGGTTGGCGGTCGGCGCTGCGTCGCGCACCGCGATCGGCACCGCGAGATCGGCGACGAACTGCGCCAGCCCGGTGCTCGCCTGACGGCTTTGGCTGCCGCTGTCGCGCGCCACCACCACCGAAACGCTGGCGTCGGCATCGTTGCGCGCGCCGTCCTGGTTGAGGTCGGCGAGCGCGGCGCGCTGCGGCTGT
>LUYR01000457.1 GCA_001603335.1 Rhodospirillales bacterium Alpha_05
GGTGCGAGCGCGCCGCTCGGCCGCGCCGCGCGCAGGCCGCGGCTCAATGTCAGCACCGCGCCGAGCAAGCGGGCGGCAGGATCGGGGCGAGCAATCATAATAAGATTTGTCTTATCATTTTACCCGCCCTCCCGGCAAGCCCGCACCCGCAACACCTATGGTTGCATTCCACGTGAGGCGGGAGGACAATCACGGCTCGGGGTGACGCCGCAATCCAGGAGAGCAAGATGACCGACTGTCCGTGCCTTCCCAAATGCCCGTTTTTCCATGATCGCATGGCGAGCATGCCGACGATGGCGAATCAGATGAAAGCCAAGTATTGCACCGGCGACAATTCGGATTGCGCGCGCTTCATGGTGTTCAAGGCGCTCGGCGCCGGAACCGTGCCCGCCACCTTGTTCCCGTCCCAGGCCGACCAGGCGCGCGCCTTCATCAAGACCGCGCAGGCGACCCACGCATGAAAACGGCCGCCACGCGGGCGGCCGTCGCCATCGACCCGGCGCGCAGCCGGGGTCACTTGCCGAGGAATTCCGGGGGCCGCCGTTCGAAGAACGCGCGGATACCTTCCTGATAGTCCTTGCTGTCGTAGATTTCGCGGCGCAGCGACTGGATGCGTTCGTAGGACTCGGGGACGATCGGCCGCGCCGCCGAGAGAATGCGCAACTCCTCCTTCAAGATCCGCACCACCAGCGGCGAGCCCTCGCCGATCTGCGCGGCGAGGTCGAAGGTGAAGGCCTCGATCTCGGCGCGGCTGACGACGTGGCCGATCACCCCGCTTTCGCGCAGGCGCTCGGCGGAGATCGGCCGCGCGGTGAACAGCATCTCCTTGATGATCGGCAGGCTGGCGACGCGCATCAGGTTGAGCACGCCCGAGATGTTGTAGGGCACACCGAGCTTGGCCGGAGTGATTGCGAAGGTGGTATCGTCGGCGGTGACGACGAGGTCGCAGCCCATCACCATTTCGCACGCGCCGCCCCAGACCGTGCCCTCGACCATCGCGATCACCGGGCAGGTGTGGAGCTGCAACGCACGGATCAGGCGGCGCAGCGGGTCGTTGTAGGTGAGCGGGTCGCGGCCGTTGAGCGGCAGCTCGGCGACCTCGTGCCCGGCGGAGAACACCTTGACCCCGGACTTGGCGCGCAGGATCACCGCGCGCATGTGCTGACGCTGCATTTCGGCCAGCGCGGCGATGATCTCGTCGACCAGTTCCTGGCTGAGGGCGTTGACCTTGGGCCGGTCGAGGGTGATGACGCCGGTGGTGTCGCGGACTTCGGTGAGGATCAGAGACATGTTTCGCCTCGTGACGGGGACCGATGCCACGAGGCGCGAGAGGCGGTCATGCGATCGGAACGGAGCGACGGTAGGCCTCGCCCGGAAGCCGGTCAATCAGCCCACTAAACGCCACAATTCGCTGGCGTTTCTCCAGGAAAACCGCCACCTCGGGCGCGCGCCGACAGCTGAATTCGGTTCAACCGGATGAATCGCGGCGCGACTCGCTCCTACCCCCGGAAGTTCGCGATCACCTCGAGGAAGACGTCGCCGTAGCGTTCCAGCTTCGACTGGCCGACGCCGGAGATCCCGAGCAGGTCGTCGCGGCTCTCCGGGCGCTCAGTGGCGAAGCCGATCAGCGTGGTGTCGGGGAAGATCACGTAGGGCGGCACCGAAAGCTCCTTGGCGATCGCGGTGCGCTTGGCACGGAGCGCCTCGAACAGCTCGAGGTCGCTGCCTTCGAGGGCGGTGCGGGCGCTCGACGCGCGCGCCCCTTTCGCGGCCTTGGCGGAGGTCGGGCGATCCTTGCGGAAGCGCACCTCGCGCTCGTGGCGGAACACCGCGCGGGCGTCGGGTTCGAGCTTGAGCGCACCGTAGGCGGCGTGGTCGACGCTCACCAGCCCCGCGGCGAGAAGCTGGCGGTAGATCGACTGCCAGGTCTTCGCGGCGATGTCCTTGCCGACCCCGAACACCGGCATGTCGACGTGGCCGAAACGCTCGGTCTTGTCGTTGACGTTGCCGACCAGCACGTCGATCAAGTGCCCGGTGCCGAAGCGTTCGCCGGTGCGGTAGACCGCCGCCAGCGCCTTGATCGCCGCCTCGGTGCCGTCCCAGGTTTCCACCGGCTTGATGCAGGTGTCGCAGTTGCCGCAGGCGCAGGGATAGGTTTCGCCGAAGTGGGCGAGCAGCGCCTGACGGCGGCATCCCGGGGTTTCGCAGATCGCCAGCAAGGCGTTGAGCTTGGCGCGCTCGACCCGCTTCACCGCGTCGTCCGAGTTGCCTTCCTCGATCATCCGGCTGCGCTGGATCACGTCGGCCATGCCGTAGGTCATCCAGGCGTCGGACGGCAGGCCGTCGCGCCCGGCGCGGCCGGTTTCCTGGTAGTACGCCTCCACCGAACCCGGCAGGTCGAGGTGGGCGACATAGCGGACGTTGGGCTTGTCGATGCCCATGCCGAAGGCGACGGTCGCCACCAGGCAGAGGTCCTCTTCCTTGAGGAACGCGTCCTGGTGCGCGTCGCGCATTTCGCGGTTCATCCCGGCGTGGTAGGCCCGCGCGCGAATGCCCTGGGTATTGAGCCAGTCGGCGGTGTCCTCGACCTTGGCGCGGGAGAGGCAATAGACGATGCCGCTCGAGCCCTTATGCCGCGAAAGGAAGCGCAAGAGCTGCTGGCGCGGCTGGTCGCGCTCGACGATTTCGTAGGTGATGTTGGGACGATCGAACGAGGTGGAGAACACCACCGCGCCGCGCAGGCCCAACTGGTCGATGATGTCTTCGCGGGTGTGCGGGTCGGCGGTGGCGGTGAGCGCAATGCGCGGCACCCCGGGAAAGAGTTCGGCGATCCGCCCGAGCTCGCGGTACTCGGGGCGGAAGTCGTGGCCCCACTGCGAGACGCAGTGCGCCTCGTCGATCGCGAACAGCGCGATCCGCGCCCGGCCGACCAAGTCCTGGAACCCCGGCGCGACGATGCGCTCGGGCGTGACGTAGAGAAGGTCGAGCTCGCCGTTCAGCACCGCGCGGCGGACGTCGAGGAACTCCTCGCGGGAGAGCGACGAGTTGAGCGCCGCCGCGCGCACGCCGCGCTGCTTCAAGGCCTCCACCTGATCCCGCATCAGCGCGATCAACGGCGAAATCACGATGCCGACGCCGTCGCGGAGCAGCGCCGGAATCTGGAAGCACAGCGACTTGCCCGCGCCTGTGGGGAACAGCACCACCGCGTCGCCGCCCGCCATCACGTGCGCGACCACCTCGTCCTGCCGCCCCCGGAAGCCCGAAAAGCCGTAAACCCGTCGGAGCACCTCCAACGGACTCGCGCCGCCAGGGCTATCGACAGCGGGGTCGCGGGCGTTCGCGGGCTCAAACATCACATCACTTTCGGTAAAGGCACGCGGGAACTTAATGCCGCACGAATTCGATCTCTTTCGGCTCGCCGACATCGGCGACCATCTGCGCGGACACCACTTCGAACGCCAAGCAGGTGTACCCGATTTCCCCGAGCAGATCCGAGGCCTTCTCCACGACGCCCGGCTCCATCCCGCCCAATTCGGTCAGAATCGTGCGAGAACTCAGCGTCGCACACACCGCCTTCACGCTCGATTGCATGCGGTGAAACACCTCCGCGCCTTGGGAATTCGTGCTCTCGATCACCAACTGCGGCGACATGGCCTGAATCCTGGCCGACCAGAACACGTGAACCGGGGCACCGACCAGCGGGTGCACCAACACCTGTCCGCCCACGACCTCGGCGCGCATCTCGACCCGGTAGACTTGGCAATCCTCGCGCGGGATCCAGTGGACGCCCGGCAGCAACACCTGAGCGAACACGCCGCGCGAATACAGGGCGGCGTTTTCGAAAGGCCCGACGACGATCTTCTCTTTCGCAAAAACCGCCCGAACCCCCTTCCGCCATAGCACGAGCAACCACTTGCCAGCCGCGCAGAGCAGCATGGCAGAGGCGGTGACCGCGCCTATCACCAAAAGCGATCCCATCCGTGTTCCGCGTCCCGATCGATCAGACCCCGCACATTAGAAAGCCGAACATCGGGGGTCACGAAAAATCTGCGCCACGGCTCAGGTGTCGGCCTTTGCGAGATGCCACCGGGGGATCGGCGGGTCGGCGACGTCTGGAAAACATCAAGAATTTGGACAATCGTTGCGCGCAAAGGGTCGATTTTCGGCGCCACAGTGCCCAATATTGGATGATGGAAAGCTCAGAGAACACCGCCCGCTCGCTGTCGCAAAAACTTGGCACCGCGCTCCGCTCGCGCTGGACCCGGCGTATCGGCATCGGCGTTCTGGCGTTTCTCCTGCTCTACACCCTCCTCGGCTTTTTCGCCGCGCCGCCGCTGATCAAGCACCTCGCGGAGACGCGACTGAGCGAACAGCTCGCCCGCCCGGTGACGATCGGCAAGGTCGCGTTCAACCCGTTCCTGCTCCGCCTCCAAACCGACGACGTCCACATCGGCGGGCGCGCGGCGGAGGAAACCTTCGTCGACGTCGGCCAACTGGTGGTGCAAGTGTCGTGGGAGTCGCTCACCCGCCTCGCTCCGGTGATCGGCGAGCTGCGCATCTCCGCGCCGCGCGTCCACCTGATCCGCACCGACGCCACCCACTTCAACTTCAGCGACCTGATCGCCCCGACGCCCTCCGCCGAACCCGCCGAGGCGGACGAGTCCAAGCCCCTCGACCTCGTCGTCCGGCAGTTCTCGATTTCCGATGGCACCCTCGCCTGGACCGATCGCTCCACCGCCCAACCGACCGAGCTTTCGCTCGACCATCTCGCGCTGAACCTCGAGAACTTCACTCTGCTCGGGCCGGACGCGACGACCTCCACCCTCCAGGCCGACCTCGCCAGCGGCGGCGCGCTCAAGGCGGAAGGCAACCTCGACCTCGCACGGCAAACCGCCTCGCTGAAGATTTCGGTCGACGCGCTGGCGCTCAAGGCGGCACAGCCCTACCTCGCCGCCGCCACCCCGGCGCGCGTCGTCGACGGCAGCGCGAGCGCCGCCGTCACCCTCGACG
>LUYR01000458.1 GCA_001603335.1 Rhodospirillales bacterium Alpha_05
CCGAGGTCGGCCGCCGCTGCGGCGACTTCCTCGCCCGCGAGGTGGATTCCTATCGCGGCGAAATGGTCCTGCTCTATATGGCCGGGTTCATCGGCAAGCTCGGTGCGGGCCTCGCCGAGCCGCTGGTCAGCGCCCATCTCCTCGACCTCTCGGCGATGCCCGCCTGGGCGGTGCTGGCGGTGCTGGTGTGCGGCATGCCGCTGCTTGGCCAGGCCGGAATGCATCCGATCCTCGCCGCGTCGCTGCTGGTGCCGCTGATGCCCTCGCCCGAAGTCCTCGGCGTCGCGCCGGGGCTGGTGATGCTCGCGCTGGCGTTCGGCTGGTCGATTTCGGCGGTGTCGTCGCCGTTCACCGCCACGGTGTTGCTGATCGGGGTGTTCGGCAGGGTCTCGGCGCTTACCGTCGGGCTCAAATGGAACGGTCTCTATATCCTCGCCGCGTGCAGCTTCGGTGTTGCGTGGCTGGTGTTGCTCGACAGGCTCCTGGGGTAGACACCATGCGCGGATGGCTGCTGGCGTTGGTGGTGATGTGCTTCGTCGCTCCGGCGCGGGCGGAAACCCGCGAGGTCGCGGTGCCGACCCGCGACGGCCTCACTCTCCGCGCGATGTTGGTCAAACCCGACGGTCCGGGGCCGTTCCCCGCGATCGTCGCGCTGCACGGCTGCGGCGGGCTGTGGAACAAGACCACCGGCCGCATGCTCCAGCGCGAGACCGCCTGGGCGAAGCGTTGGACCGAGGCGGGCTACGCCGCGATCTTCCCCGACAGCTTCACCGCGCGCGGCCAAACCAGCGTGTGCGGTCAGGTCGAGCGGCCGATCCTGCCGCAGCGCGAGTGGGTGCGGGATGCCTACGACGCCCTCGCCTGGCTCCAGGCGCAGAGCTTCGTCAAGCCCGACCGGGTCGCGGTGTTCGGCTGGTCGCATGGCGGAATGACCACCCTCTGGAGCATCGCCGCCGCCAGCCCCGGCCGCCCCGATGGTCTGGCGAAAGGTTTCGTCGGCGCGGTGGCGTTCTATCCCGGTTGCGTCGAGATCGGCAAAACCGGGTTCGCCGCGTCCGCGCCGTTGCTGATCGAGATCGGCGCGGAGGACACCTGGACCCTGCCCAAGGCGTGTGTCGCGATGGTCGAGGCGGCGCGGCGGCGCGGCGGCGCGAGGATCGCGATCGACGTCTACCCCGAGGCGGTGCACGGCTTCGACCAGCCCACCGGCAGCGTCCACCCCTTCGTCACCCGGAATTCGATCTACAAGAACGGCGAAAAGACGGTTATGGTCGGCCCGAACCCGGCGGCGCGCGAGGCTGCGATCCCCCGGGCGATGGCTTGGCTGAAGGACGTTCTCGACCGATGAGCGAGTACCGGTTTTTTGCGGCGTGCCTGCGCTTCGTCGCGCGCCGTACCGATGCGGCGACGCCCGAGATGGCGGCGCTGATGGCCGACCTCGACGCGATGGCGGCAGGGGTCGAGACAAAGAGCGCGCTGATCGTCGCGCCGGACCGCATCAAGAGCTCGGCGCGCGCGCTCGCGGGCGTCGCGGGGATGCTGCAACAACAGATTCTGCCCGAGGCGGTGGCTTCGGGCGATGCGGGCGCGGAACGCCGCGTGCGCTGGATGATCGACGCGGCGATGACCGGCATGGCGGGGCTCACCGCCCACGCCGAAACCGCCGCCGCCAAGGGCTACCGCAAGGCTCTGCCGCCGCCGCCCTGATTTGCGCAGGAGGCGGATTCCGGGTATGAGCGGGGAAGGCATTCTGGGGCAGGGGGGTATGGTGGCCGGTTTGCGGGTTCTAGGGGTTTGTGCCGCGCTCGCCTGCGCGGGTTTCGCCGCGCCTGCCGTGGCGCAGGACGCCGCCAGGGTTTCCACCGACACCGTCAACGCGCTTCTCTGGATGCAGACGAGCGCCGAATACAAGGCCGCCTGCCTCGGCGCCTACGCCGCGGCGCGCGCCGCCCTCGACCGCGCCCTCGACGACCCGGAGATGAGCGCCGCGCTCGAGCAGGAGGCGCACCCGCGCGGCAAGCCGCCTGCGGTGATCCTCGACCTCGACGAGACGGTGTTCGACAACAGCCCGTATTTCGCTTGGTTGCTCAAGAGCGGCCAGGAGTACAGCGCGCAGAGCTTCGGCGACTGGGTCGAGGAACGCGGCGCGGAAGCGGTGCCCGGCGCGCTCGACTACATCCGCCATGCCCAGTCCAGGGGCGTCGCGGTGTTCTTCGTCTCCAACCGCAGCGTCAAGCTCGAGGAGGCGACCCGCGACGCGCTCAAGGCCTACGGCGTCGCCCTCGACGCCCACGGCGAGGACAGCGTGCTGCTCAAGCGCGAGCGCCGCGACTGGGGGATGCTGAAGGGCAGCCGCCGCGCCTTCATCGCCGAGCGTTACCGCATCGTCCAGATCGTCGGCGACACCCTCGGCGACTTCATCGACGACTTCGGCGTCACCGTGCCGCAACGCACCCAGGAAGCCCTGAGCCAAACGAGCTACTGGGGGACGAAATGGGTGATGCTGCCCAACCCGGTTTACGGAAGCTGGGAAAACGCCGCCTACGAGTACAATATCAAGCTCGACGAGGACGGACGCCACGCCGAGAAGCTGCGCGCCCTGAGCCCCTGGAAGTGAGGACCGATGCCGAACCGTCGTGATGCTGCCGCCCGCAAGGTGTTTCCGGTGGTGGTGCGGCGCGCGGTGCACGACCTCAACCAGCCGCTCCAGGCGCTCAGGATGATGGTCGAGCTGCCGGGCGTGGTCGCCGACGACGGCCGTGGCATCCCGCAGAAGCTGACCGCCGCGCTCACCGAACTCGAATCCCGCCTCGCGCAAATGCAGGCGCTCGCGCGCGTCCTCGACGGCGGGGTGGAGGACGAAGCGCCGCGCCTTGGGCCGTTCGCCGATATCGTCGCGATGGCGCGGCGGCAGCGCCCCGAGCTCTGGAGCGGCGATGTCCGGGTGATCGTGGGCAACTCCGGCTGCGCGGTGCGGTTGCCGCTGCGCGCCGCGGCCTGGTGCCTCAATGCCCTGGTCGACAACGCGCTGCGGGCGCGGGCGTCGCGGGTGGTGGTGGG
>LUYR01000459.1 GCA_001603335.1 Rhodospirillales bacterium Alpha_05
AGGCTTCTTCGAGGAATTCGGCGAGGCGGAGGATGTCTTTCCCGCCACGCTCCCGCATGGTGCCTATACGGTCGGGCCGGAAAACCTGAAGACGGCGCGCGAGATTGCTGACCGACATGGCGGGCTTTTCAGCACCCATGCCGCCGAAACCAAGGCCGAACAGGACGATATACGGGGTCGCTACGGCAGTTCGGTGATCCGTCATCTCGACTATCTCGACCTGCTCGACGAGAAAACCACACTTGCCCATTGCGTTCATCTGGATGACGAGGAGATCGAAATCCTCGCCCGCACGGGCGCGACCGTCTCGCACAATCCGGTCTCGAACCTGAAGCTCGCCTCCGGCATCGCGCGTATTCCCGACATGCTGGAGGCTGGCGTGAATGTCGCTCTTGGCACCGACGGCGCGATCAGCGGCAACGATCTCGACATGTGGATGGCGCTCCGGCTTGCCGCCACCCTGCACAAGGGCGCGCGCCAGAGCGCGGATGCCGTGTCCACGCCGCAGGCTCTCACAATGGCCACCATGGCTGGCGCACGGGCTCTCGGTGCGGAAGATCGCATCGGCTCGCTCGCGGCTGGAAAGTTCGCCGACATGATCCTTGTCGATATTCGCAGGCCCCACGCCGTGCCGATGTTCGACCCCGTCACCCATCTTGTCTATTCGACGGCGAAATCCGACGTGCGCCATGTCTTCGTCGGCGGAAGGCAGGTGGTGCGCGACGGTGTGCTGACGCTGCACGCCGTCGAGGAAACCATGGACGAGGTGAACAGCCTCGTGCCGCGCATCGCCGCTGCGATCGCCTGAAATCTCAAGTCCTGAAGGAGAAACGGTCATGACCGAAAGCCAGTTAGCGCGTCTTGAGCGCGCCCATGCATCCATCAAGTCACGGGCGGGCGCTCCTGCACCCGTGGCGGTGATGCTCGGCTCCGGCCTTGGCCAGCTCGCCGATGAAGTGAAGGATGCTGTCACCATCCCCTATGCGGAGGTCGAGGGTTTCCCCGTCTCCACCGCGCCCGGTCACAAGGGCGCCTTCGTCATCGGCTCGCTGCATGGCGTCCGCGTGGTGATGATGCAGGGGCGCCTGCACCTCTATGAGGGCTGGGCGCCGCGCGATATCGCGCTGGCGGTTTACCTCCTTCAGAAGCTGGGCGCGGAAAAGCTGGTCGTCACCAACGCCGCCGGTTCGCTCAATCCCGATTACGAGCCGGGCGACGTGATGCTGATCGAGGATCACATCAATTTCACCGGTCTCAATCCGCTGGTTGGTCCCAACGACGATGCCATCGGCATCCGTTTTCCCGACATGTCGCGCGCTTACACACCCGAACTTCTGGTGACGGCGAACGAGGCTGCACAGAATGCCGGTGTTGCACTGCGCCGCGGAATCTATGCCGGCGTGCTCGGGCCGTCGCTCGAGACTTCTGCCGAACGCCGCTATTTCAGGGCTTCGGGCGCGGACGCTGTCGGCATGTCCACGGTCACAGAGGTGATTGCCGCATCCCATGCAGGTTTGCCGGTGATCGGCTTGTCCGCCATCACGAACAAGGCCACGGGCGGCCCCGACCAACAGCCCGACACCATCGATGAGGTCTTCGCCAATGCCGTGGTCGCCGGTCGCAAGATCGAAGCTATCCTGACCCATCTCCTGCCTGCCCTGAAGGACGCCTGACATGCCCGCAACGATTCCCGCAACCGTCCCGTCTGTCACCAGCCTGCTCGATCTTACGAGCC
>LUYR01000460.1 GCA_001603335.1 Rhodospirillales bacterium Alpha_05
GCGGAAGCCTGGCTCGAGATCGGCTTCGGCGGCGGCGAGCACCTCGCCGGGCAGGCGGAAAACCATCCCGACGTCGGCATCGTCGGCTGCGAGGCGTTCCTGAACGGCGTGGCGCGGCTGATGTCGCTGCTTGCCAAGGGCAATACCACCGACCGGGTGCGGATTCACCACGGCGACGCGCGGGTGTTGATGCCGCGCTGCCCGGAAGGGTCGTTCGCCCGCATCTTCGTGCTGTTCCCCGATCCGTGGCCCAAGACCCGCCACGCCAAGCGCCGCTTCATCGGACCGGACAACCTGCCCGAGCTCGCGCGCTTGCTCGCCGACGGCGGCGAGCTCCGCGTCGCCTCCGACGACATGACCTACATCCGCTGGGCGCTGCGCCACCTGATGGACGACGCCAACTTCACCTGGATGGCCGAAGGCCCGGAAGACTGGCTCGGCCGCCCCGAAGACTGGGTGCCGACGCGCTACGAGGCGAAGGCGATCCGCCAGGGACGCGCCCCGGTGATCCTCCGCTTCCGCCGAAACCCGCGCTGATCGCCGCGGATTTCCTCACATTTCGAGAATCTTCTTTACTCCTGGGCGCGATCGTCTAGATTGTGCTCGACATTCTTATTGATGCGGTCACGGACGCTGATGAGGGTGGGCCGGTGGCCCGCTTTTTTTGTTTGTGCGCCGTGCAACGAATTGCGGACACGGACGAGCCACCCATGGATGTTGCAAAACGCGTAGCCGACCTGATCTCCCCGTCGTTGACCGACATGGGCTTCGAGCTGGTGCGGGTGCAGTTTACCGGCAACACCCGCAAGACCTTGCAGGTGATGGCCGAGCGCATCGACCGTGTCGCGATGACGGTGGAGGATTGCGCCCAGATCAGCCGTGCGGCTTCCGCGCTGCTGGATGTGGAAGATCCGATCGCCGGACAATATCTCTTGGAGGTCAGTTCGCCGGGTCTGGATCGGCCGCTGACGCGCAAGGACGACTTCGTCCGCTTCGCCGGTTTCGAGGTGAAGCTCGAGACCGTGATGCCGGTCGACGGACGCAAGCGTTTCAAGGGCAGGCTGATCGGCCTGAACGATGAGGGCGCGATCGTCATGGCGCCGGACGAAGGCGGCGAAATCGTCGTCGACTTCGGCAATTTCGCGCGGGGCAAGCTGGTGCTCACCGACGATCTGATCAAGGCTGCGGAAAAAGAACAGGGTTAAGGACCATCACGATGGAACGTACAGCGGCATTGCCACGGCCCGAGCTGCTTCAAGTTGCGGATGCTGTTGCCCGCGACAAGGGGATCGACCGCGATGAAGTGATCGAGGCGATGGAGTCGGCGATTCAGAAAGCCGGCCGGTCGAAATACGGTCACGACTACGACATTCGCGCGCTGATCGACCGCAAGTCGGGCGAGATCCGGCTCGCGCGTTACGTCGCGGTGGTCGAAGAGGTCGAGGACGAGAATACCCAGATGACGCTGGCCGACGCCCAGGCCCGCGACCCGAAGCTCGCCATCGGCGATTTCCTCGTCGATCCGCTGCCGCCGATCGACTTCGGCCGCATCGCCGCGCAGACCGCCAAGCAGGTGATCGTGCAGCGGGTGCGCGACGCCGAGCGGATGCGCCAGTACCAGGAATTCCAGAACCGCACCGGCGAGATCGTCAACGGTCTGGTCAAGCGCGTCGAATTCGGCAACGTCTACGTCGACTTGGGCCGCGCCGAGGCGCTGCTACGCCGCGACGAGCTGATCCAGCGCGAGACCTTCCGCGTCGGCGACCGCGTGCGCGCCTACATCATGTCGGTGCGCCAGGAGCCGCGTGGCCCGCAGATCTTCCTGTCGCGCACCCATCCGCAATTCATGGCGAAGCTGTTCGCCCAGGAAGTGCCGGAAATCTACGACGGCATCATCGAGATCAAGTCGGTGGCGCGCGATCCGGGTAGCCGCGCGAAGATCGCGGTGCTCTCCAACGACGGCTCGATCGATCCGGTCGGCGCCTGCGTCGGCATGCGCGGTAGCCGCGTCCAGGCGGTGGTTGGCGAGCTCCAGGGCGAAAAGATCGACATCATCCAGTGGTCGCAGGACCCGGCGACCTTCATCGTCAACGCGCTTGCGCCGGCGGAAGTCACCAAGGTGGTGCTGGACGAGGAAACCAACCGCATCGAAGTGGTGGTGCCCGACGATCAGCTGTCGCTGGCGATCGGCCGTCGCGGCCAGAACGTGCGTCTCGCCTCGCAGCTCACCGGCTGGGATATCGACATCCTCACCGAGCAGGAAGAGTCGGATCGCCGCCAGGAAGAGGTGAAGTCGCGGTCGAAGATGTTCATCGACGCGCTGGACGTGGACGATGTGATTGCCCATCTCCTGGTCAACGAAGGCTTCACCTCGGTCGAGGAAGTCGCCTACGTTCCGGCGCAGGACCTGGGCGACATCGAAGGCTTCGACGACGAGATCGCGGTGGAGCTGCAGAGCCGCGCCCAGGCGTTCCTCGACGATCGCGACAAGGCCGCGGCCGAGCGTCGCGTCGAGCTGGGCGTCGATGACGCGCTTGCCGAACTCGAGGGTCTGACGCCGGTGATGCTGGTGCAGCTGGGCGAGAAGGGGGTCAAGACCCTCGACGACCTCGCCGACCTCGCGAGCGACGAACTCATCGACATCGTCGGCGCCGACGAAATGAACGAGGACGAAGCCAACGCCGTGATCATGGCGGCGCGCGCGCACTGGTTCAGCGACGAAGACACGGCGGAGTCGGAGCCGGATGACGGAAACCCCTGATCCGGTCGAAACCATCGAAGACGACAGCGACGGTCCGAACCGTCGCTGTCTGGTTCTTGGCGCTTCGCAGCCGATCGAACTGCTGGTGCGCTTCGTCGTCGGTCCGGAGGAGACGATCTTCCCCGACATCGACGAGAGCTTGCCGGGGCGGGGTTTTTGGTTGAGTGCGCGCCGGGATGTGGTAGAAACGGCGGTCAAGCGCAAGGCTTTTCACCGGGCGGCCCGCCGGCCGGTGGTTGTGCCGGACGATTTGGCCGGCCTCGTCGAACGGTTGCTGTTGCGCCGGTGTATGGATTCCCTAGGCCTCGCCCGGCGTTCGGGTCGCGCGGTTTGCGGCTTCGACAAGGTTTCCTCGGCTATGTCCGAGGGTCCGGGTTGGTTGATCGAGGCCGAAGACGGCAGCGCCGATGGCGCGCGCAAGATCGGCCAGGTTGCAAATCGGGCCGCGACGCCGGTGCGGCGCACCGCGCCCGCGCTGACTGCGGCCGAACTCGGCCAAGCCTTCGCCCGCGATCGCGCGGTGCACGGGTGGGTGACTTCCGGTCCGCTGGCGAAGCGGATCGCCCGGGACATGGCGCGGTTGGCGTCGTATCGCGGAACTTTGAAAGACCTGGGCGCCGCTCCGGCGCAGTGAACGATAGAAATCAGGATAACGATGGCGGACGATACCACGGACAACGATCGGAAGGCTCCTTTGACCCTGCGAACGGGGACTCTGGAGTTGAAGAAGACGGTTGAGAAAGGCCGTGTTCGCCAGAGCTTTTCGCACGGCCGCTCGAAAGAGGTGAAGGTCGAGGTGCGGCGCAAGCGGACGATCGCCACGGGCGGATCGGCCAATTCGGGCCACGGCTTCGAGGATGGCGCGCTCAACAACCAGGAAAAGGCGCAGCGTCTGCGCGTTCTCCAGGAAGCGCGCCGCGTCGAGGAAGAGAACCGCCGCCGCGCCGAGGAAGAGGCGATCCGCGCCGCCGAGGAAGCTGCCCGCAAGGCCGCCGAGGATGAGGCCGCGCGCCTCGTCGCCGAAGCCGAGGCGAAGCAGGCCGCCGAGCTCGCCGCCAAGAAGGCCGCCGAGGACGCCGCCAAGCAGGCCAAGGAAGACGTCGCCCAGGTGGCGATCGACCTGCCGCGCCCGGCGAAGACCGTGGACGGCGACGGCAAG
>LUYR01000461.1 GCA_001603335.1 Rhodospirillales bacterium Alpha_05
GTCGGCGCTCGCGTCGCGCGCGGCGAGGCGCTGCCAGCGCGGGTCCGCGATGGTGGCGGCGGCGAGAGTGGTTTGGGCGTTGGCCATGTCGCATTGCTCCTTCGACTGATGGTCGATGCGGCAAGCGTAGAGCCGGAGCGGAGCACGAACACTCCGCGCCTTGCTTTCAAATTCAGTAGCGGCGCAGCAGTCCGACGAGGCGGCCCTGCACCGACACCCGATCCGGCCCGAAGATCCGGGTTTCGTAGCGCGGATTGGCGGGCTCGAGGGCGATGGATTCGCCTTTGCGGCGCAGGCGCTTCAGCGTCGCTTCGTTCTGGTCGACGAGGGCAACGACGATCGCGCCGTTCTCCACCGTCTCGGTCTTGCGGATCAACACGGTGTCACCGTCGAAGATCCCGGCCTCGATCATCGAATCGCCCTCGACGGTGAGCGCATAGTGCTCGCCGCCGCTGAGCATCGAGGCGGGGATGTCGATGGATGCGGTGAGGTCGGAGAGCGCCTCGATCGGCGTGCCTGCGGCGATCTTGCCGTAAAGCGGCACCGAGACCGCTTCGGAGTTTTCGGCGACCGGCGCGCCCGCGATCTGGCGCTTGAAGCCGCCCGCGATGACGTTGGGGTGGAACGCCGCCGCCGGTTCCGGCGCGGGCTCGGCGGCCATGCCTTCCGGCATCTTGATGATTTCGAGCGCGCGGGCGCGGTGCGGCAGGCGGCGAATGAAGCCGCGTTCCTCGAGGCTGGTGATCAGCCGGTGGATGCCCGACTTCGAGCGCAGGCCGAGCGCGTCCTTCATCTCGTCGAAGGACGGGACCACGCCCGACGCCTTGAGGTGGCGGTCGATCAACAACAGCAGGTCACGTTGCTTGACGGTCAGCATGGGGCACCCCGCGAAGAAAAAAGGCGACCGCGTTGCGTACGCAGTCGCCTTTTGTTCTACTTAAGTTCACGGTTCAATGCAACTCTATTCAGGCGATCCGTTCAGCAGCATCCGCGTCGCGGCGGCGACGTCGCCCTGGCGCATCAGGGATTCGCCGACGAGGAAGCGCTTTGCCCCGACCTTCGCCATGCGGTCGAGGTCGGCGCGGGTCTTGAGGCCGCTCTCCGCCACCAGGGCGCGCTCGGGCGGGCAGATCTCCGCCAGGGCTTCGGTGGTGGCAAGATCGGTGGTCATGGTTTTAAGGTTGCGGTTGTTAACCCCGAGGAGGCGGCTCTTCAGCTTGAGCGCGCGCTCGAACTCGTCGCGGTCATGGATTTCCACCAGCACGTCGAGGCCGAGGTCGATGGCGGCCTGTTCGAGATCGCGCGCGGTGTCGTCGTCGAGTGCCGCCATGATCAGGAGGATGCAGTCCGCGCCCCATGCACGGGCTTCAACCACCTGATAAACATCGACCATGAAGTCCTTGCGAAGGATCGGTAAATCCACCGCACCGCGCGCCGCCTCGAGCGCCGCCAGGCTGCCCTGGAAGTAGGGCGTGTCGGTGAGCACGGAGAGGCACGCCGCGCCGCCGTCGTGGTAGGCACGCGCCAGCGTCGCCGGGTCGAAGTCCGGGCGGATCAGGCCTGCCGACGGCGAAGCCTTCTTGATTTCCGCGATCAGGCCGAAGCCACCGGCTGCGACCTTGGCGTCCAGCGCACGGGCGAAACCGCGCGGCGCGGCTTGACGTGCGGCCTCGTCGATCAGACGGGCGAGCGGCACCGCGCGCTTTGCCTCGGCGACTTCGCCGCGCTTGGTCTCGACGATCCGGGCGAGAATGTCGGCCACGCCTCAGCCCCCGTTGGTGATGCGCACGAAGTTCGCCAGCACCGTCTTGGCACCGCCGTTCTTCATCGCGTCCATCGCCATCACGACGCCATCTTTCAGCGTCGGCACGACGTCGGCGATCACCAGCACCGCGGCGGCGTTGAACGCCACGATCTCGCGCAACGGCACGAGCTCCGGCGGTACTTCGGGCTCGAGGATCGCCTTGAGCGCGGCTGCGTTATGCGCCGGGTCGCCGCCCTTCAGGCACTCGGGCGCGACGCGGGGCAGACCGGCGTCTTCCGGGGTGATGGTGAAGGTGGTGATCTTGCCGTCCCTCCACTCGGAAACCTTGGTCGGCCCGGTGGTGGTGATTTCGTCGAGGCCGTCGGAGCCATGCACCGCCCAGGCGCGATCCGCCCCGAGGTTACCGAGCACCTCGGCGAGCGGCTCGGTAAGGGTGGGGGCGTAGACGCCGATCATGATCCGCTTGACGCCCACCGGGTTGGCGAGGGGCCCGAGGATGTTGAAGATCGTGCGGGTGCCGAGCTCCTGGCGGGTCGGGCCGACCTCCTTCATCGCGCTGTGGTGGCGGGTGGCGAGGAGGAAGCCGATCTTGGCCTCGGCGATCGAACGCTCGACCAGATCGAGGTCGGCGTCGAGGTTGACGCCGAGCGAGCGCAGCACGTCGGCGGAGCCCGACTTCGAGGTCTGGGCCTTGTTGCCGTGCTTCGCTACGGTGATACCGCAGGCGGCGATCACCAGCGCCGCGCCGGTGGAAATGTTGTAGGTGCCGGAGCAGTCGCCGCCGGTGCCGACGATGTCGACCGCGTCGGCCGGAGCCTTCACCGAGGTCGCCTTGGAGCGCATGGTGCGCGCGGCGCCGGTGATTTCGGCGACGGTTTCGCCGCGCATGCGGAGCGCCATCAACAGCGCGCCGATCTGCGACGGCGTTGCGCCGCCGGACATGATGATCTCGAAAACGGCCGCGGATTCGGCCTCGGAAAGGGTTTCCCCGGCGCCAATGCGGGCGAGGATCGGTTTGAGATCGGTCATTTCAAAGGGCTTTCGTCGGTCAAGCTGCGCGCTTGGCCCCTGTGGAGAGGGTCAGGAAATTGCGCAGGATCTGATGGCCATGTTGGGAGGCAATGCTCTCGGGGTGGAATTGCACGCCGTAGATCGGCAGCTCGGCATGGGCGAGGCCCATGACCAGGCCATCCGGGCTGGTGGCGGTGACTTCGAGAGCGGCGGAGAAGGTGGCGCGGTCCACGAGGAGGGAGTGGTAGCGCGTCGCCTGGAATGGGTCGGGGAGACCGGAAAACACGTCGGAACCGCGATGGCGGATTTCGCAAACCTTGCCGTGCATCGGCTCGGGCGCGCGCACCACCTTGCCGCCGAACGCCTGACCGATCGCCTGGTGCCCGAGGCACACGCCGAACAGCGGCAGGCGCAGCTCGGCGGCCTTGGCCACCAGGGGCAGGCAGATTCCGGCGCGGTCGGGGTCGCACGGACCGGGAGACAGGATGATCCCCTGCGGCGACTTGGCCACGACCTCGTCGACGGTGAGCGCGTCGTTGCGCACAACCTCGACTTCGGCGCCCAGTTCACCCAGGTAGTGCCAGAGGTTGTAGGTAAAGCTGTCGTAATTGTCGATCAGCAGGTACATCGGCAGCACACCTCTAGGAATCCGTGCCCGCACCGCAGGCGAAACGATTGTAAGGGCACAGGATGGACGGCGCCCACGCTGGCGTCAAGGCCGGGAAAGGCATGGCCGGGCGGCGATATCCTGGTGTATGGTCCGGCGCTGAGTGGAATGCGTTTCAAAGGAGTTCCAGAGTGGCGACGCAATCGGGCCGGAAGCGGCGGTCATCCGGGGCCAAGGCCTCGGTCGTGCAACGCATGTTCGGCGGCAAATCCGGTCCGACGCGGATCGCGATCGCGGTGTTTGGCGCACTGACCGTCGGCGCGACGATCGGCTGGTGGAGCGCCTCCCACCTCGTGCCGCGCCCCGCCCCGCAGGTCGCCGCCCGGCC
>LUYR01000462.1 GCA_001603335.1 Rhodospirillales bacterium Alpha_05
CGAGCCGAAGACCAAGTCCGACCAGGAGAAGCTGTCGACCGCGATCCAGCGGCTGGCCGAGGAGGACCCCACCTTCCGCGTCCACACCGACGAGGAGACCGGGCAGACCATCATCGCCGGCATGGGGGAGTTGCACCTCGAGGTGATGATCGACCGGATGAAGCGCGAGTTCAAGGTCGAGGCGAACATCGGCAAGCCGCAGGTGGCCTACCGCGAGACCCTCCGCCGTCCGGTGGAGAAGGTCGAGTACACCCACAAGAAGCAGTCGGGTGGTTCGGGCCAGTACGCGAAGGTGCTCGTCGCCCTGGAGCCGCAGGAGGCGGGTGCGGGCTACGAGTTCGTGAACGCCGTCACCGGCGGTCGCATCCCCAAGGAGTACATCCCGGCGGTCGACCACGGCATCCAGGAGGCGATGGCCTTCGGCCCGCTGGCCGGCTACCCGGTGGAGGACATCAAGGTGACGCTGCTCGACGGTGCGTACCACGACGTCGACTCCTCGGAGCTCGCTTTCAAGATCGCCGGCTCGATGGTCTTCAAGGAGGCCGCCCGCAAGGCCGACCCGGCCCTGCTGGAGCCGCTGATGGCGGTCGAGGTGACCACGCCGGAGGACTACCTGGGCACGGTCATCGGCGACATCAACAGCCGCCGCGGCCACGTCCAGTCGATGACCGAGGCCCACGGCAACCAGGTCGTTCGCGCCCTGGTTCCGCTGAGTGAGATGTTCGGCTACGTCGGCGACCTGCGGTCCAAGACGTCCGGCCAGGCGTCGTACTCGATGGAGTTCGACTCCTACGGCGAGACCCCGAAGTCGGTCGCCGAGGAGATCATCGCCAAGGGTCGAGGCGGCACGGCGTGAGTTTGACTCTCATCAGCCGGTAGAGAAAACTTGGCATGGTCGGCGTTTTGCGCCGGCCGTGACCATGCAGTCAACCACTAGCAACGCCCCGCGAGCCCCGCGTGGCGACTGAACCGAAAGAGGAGCCCAAGTGGCAAAGGCCAAGTTCGAGCGGACCAAGCCGCACTGTAACATCGGCACCATCGGGCACATCGACCACGGCAAGACCACGCTCACCGCGGCGATTACGAAGGTGCTCCACGACAAGTACCCCGAGCTGAATGCGGTGTCGGCGTTCGATCAGATCGACAAGGCTCCGGAGGAGCGCCAGCGCGGCATCACCATCTCGATCGCTCACGTCGAGTACCAGACCGAGAAGCGTCACTACGCTCACGTCGACTGCCCAGGTCACGCTGACTACGTGAAGAACATGATCACCGGTGCCGCCCAGATGGACGGTGCGATCCTGGTCGTGGCCGCCACCGACGGCCCGATGCCGCAGACCCACGAGCACGTGCTGCTGGCCCGCCAGGTCGGCGTCCCGGCGATCGTGGTCGCCCTGAACAAGTGCGACATGGTCGACGACGAGGAGCTGATCGAGCTCGTCGAGCTCGAGGTCCGTGAGCTGCTCAGCTCGCAGGAGTTCGACGGCGACAACGCCCCGATCGTCCGCGTCGCCGCCTTCCCGGCGATGAACGGCGACCCCAAGTGGACCCAGTCGGTGCTGGACCTGATGGACGCCGTCGACGAGTACATCCCGCAGCCGGCGCGCGACACCGAGAAGCCGTTCCTGATGCCGATCGAGGACGTGTTCACGATCACCGGTCGTGGCACCGTCGTGACCGGCCGGATCGAGCGCGGCATCGTCAAGACCGGCGAGGTCGTCGACATCATCGGCATCCACGAGCAGAAGCAGTCCACCACCATCACCGGTGTGGAGATGTTCCGCAAGATCCTCGACGAGGGTCGCGCGGGTGAGAACGTCGGCCTGCTGCTTCGT
>LUYR01000463.1 GCA_001603335.1 Rhodospirillales bacterium Alpha_05
GAAGCCGACGGAGAGCGGCTCGACCAGCGCGAGATGGCGCGGCGCGAGGGTGTCGTTGAGGATGAGCTTGCCGTAGGGCAGCACGAAGCGCTCGGCGAGGCCGCCGTTCTGCTGCACGCCCAGGGTTTTGTTGGAGCGGCAGGCGTTGACGCGGCCGCGACGGCACGACGGGCACTCGCCGCAGGCGGTGTAGGGCACGACGATGACGCGGCGGCCCGGCGCGAATTCGGAAGGAACGCCGGAGCCGGTGGACACGATTTCCGCGCCGATTTCGTGGCCGGGAATCCGCGGCAGGCTGACCAGCGGATTGAGCCCGGTAAAGGTGGCGAGGTCGCTGCCGCACAAGCCGACATGCTTGACCGCGATCAGCACTTCGCCCGCACCCGGGACCGGGTCGGCAACCTCATGGAACGCACACCGCTCCATGCCTTCGATCATCAGAGCCTTCATCGTGTTCCTCGCCATGCGGAATAGACCCAAATATCGGTCTATTATCGTTTTTAGACAATTTCGCAGCTTGCCTGTCAACGGATTTTTATCGATTATAGACGAATTCCGCCTACCCCAGCGGCTATCCCGATCGAGTGACGGACCCATGCGCACCAACGCGGTTTACAAACGCGCCTACAACCAGGGCCTCGCCCGCCTCGCCACCGTTGAAATCGGCGGCGATCTCGGCTCCGAGAGCCAATTGGCGGAAAGCCTGGGAATCAGCCGCACCACGGTGCGGACGATGCTGGCGACGATGGCCGCCGCCCGCCTGATTGTGCTCAATGGGCGGCAGAAGATCGTCCGCCGCCACCCGAACGAAGGGGACTACTTCCCCGAGACCGAAACCGAGTCGATCCGCGACGTGATCGAGAAGCGATTCATGGAACTGGTGCTGCAGCGCGACTTCCGCCCCGGCCAGCAGATCAGCAACCTCGAGCTCGCGCGCCAGCTCCAGGTCTCGCCCTCGGCGCTGCGCGAATACCTGATCGAGTTCAGCCAGTGCGGCCTCTTGGAACGCCGCCCGGAAAGCCGCTGGATCTTCAAGGGATTCGACCGCGACTTCGCACGCGAGCTGTTCGACGTGCGCGAGATGTTCGAACTCCGCTCGGCGGAAAAGTTCGCCGACCTCCCCGCCACCGACCCGGTGTGGGACAAACTCGACAGCCTCGAACACCAGCACGTCGAGCTGATCGCCGAAATCGACACCCGCTATAAGGAATTCTCCCGCGTCGACGCCGAACTCCACGAACTCGTCAACTCGGTGGCGCGCAACCGCTTCATCGACAATTTCCAGACCCTGCGCAGCCTGATCTTCCACTACCACTACCTGTGGCAGAAGGACGACGAGAAGGAACGCAACCTCGTCGCCCTCAAGGAACACCTGATCTATATCGAGGCCCTGCGCAGCCGCGATCCGGCGAAAATCCGCGCCGCCGCCCTCGGCCACCTCCACTCCGCCCGCCAGAGTCTCTACGCCTCGATCGGCAGCAACGGCGCAGGCGAATGAACTTGCGCCAGCGCAAGGACAGGCGCGGCAACCGCGCATAAGTTCGGGAGCAGACGCAACCGCGAAAGCCGCGCCATGCCCCCGATCACCGCCGCAACCATCGTCGACGACCTGATGCGCACCCACCCGGCCACCATCCTGGTGTTCCTGCGCCACCACGCCCACTGCGTCGGCTGCCCGGTCGGCGCCCACCACACCGTCGCCGACGCCTGCCGCGAACACGGCGTCGCGGTGGAGGCGCTGGTGCGCGAGCTGAACGCGGCTGTATCGCAGTAAAATCGGGGCTGCCGCCCCGGGCCCTGCTTGGAGGGGCTCGCCCCTCCAAACCTCCCTGAAGTTTTTTGCGCGTAGCGCGATAACCCTCACGCGGCGTGACGGTTGACTGCCGCTTCGCGGCGAAAAACCAAAACTTAGGGGGAGCGCGAGGGGACGAGTCCCCTCGCATGTTTTTCCCTTACCCTTCCCCCTCCGCGATCATCAGCAGCGCATGCGGGTCGCGCACCACGACGCGTTTGCGGCCGCTGGCGACGAGGCCTTTGGTTTCCCAGGCGGCCATCAGGCGGCTGACGGTGTGCAGGGTCGCGCCGGTCATTTCGGCGAGGTCCTGGCGGGAGACCGGGAAGTCGATGAGGATGCCGTCGTCGGTTTTGCGTCCGGCCTGACGCACCAGACGCAGCAGGGCGTGGGCGACGCGGCGTTCGACGGCTTCGGTGGAGAGTTCGCGGATGCGGGTGTGGGCATCTTGCAGGCGCTGGCCGACGGTGGCGAGGGCATTGACCGCAAGTGCGGGGCAGCGGGCGGTGAGGACGTCCCAGTGGTCGGAGGGCCAGCCGAGGGCGAGGCTTTCCACCACCGCTTCGGCGGTGCCGGGGAAGTCGGGGCGGCGGACGGCGCGGGCGATGCCGAAGACCTCGCCGGGATTGACGTGGCGCACCACCACCTGCTGGCCGTCGGGCGTGGTCTGGGTGACTTTCAGGCGGCCGTGCAGCAGGACGAAGAACGCGTCCGCGATTTCGCCCTGGTTGAAGACGATGTCGCCGGGTGCGAGGCGTTTCGTCGTCGCCGCGGCGAGCACCGCGTCGAGGTCGGCTTCCGCGAGGTCGCGGAACATCGCGAGGTCGCGGATCACCGCGCGGTCCAGTCGTGTCGTCATTCCCGCCCCCTTGCGCCGAGATCGTCGCGGTGTTTGCGTTTGCGCAACACTCTCCGCGCGATTTGGGTGTCTCCTTCTTCTATCGGCAACGATGCAGAAGGAAACCGGCCATGTTCACCCGTCGCTTTGTGCTTTCCGCCACCGCCGCCTCGGCGCTCCTCGCCGCGATGCCTGCCTGGGCCGCCGACCGGATCGCGCCGGTCCTGCTGCCGCCGCCCGCGGTGATGGCGCACAGCCAAGCCACCACCGACAAGCCCAAGACCGTCGCCTTCACCCTCACCGTTCAGGAAAAGGAGGTGGTGGTGGACGAAGCCGGCACGACGATGCAGGCGATGACCTTCAACGGCAGCATGCCCGGCCCAACCATGGTCGTCCACCAAGGAGACACCGTCGAGCTTACGCTCGTCAATCCTGCCACCAACACCATGCTGCACAACATCGATTTTCACGCCGCCACCGGCGCGATGGGCGGCGGCGACCTCACCCAGGTGGCCCCCGGCGAACAGGCGACGCTGCGCTTCAAGGCGACCCGCGCCGGGGTATTCCTCTACCACTGCGCGCCCCCCGGCATGGTCGCGTGGCACGTGGCGAGCGGCATGAGCGGCACCCTGATGGTGCTGCCGCGCGAAGGGCTCAAGGACGCGAACGGCAAGCCGATCCACTACGACGCCGCGTACACCATCGGCGAGTTCGACCTCTACCTGCCGAAGGACGAAAGCGGCGCGTACAAGCGCTTCGGCTCGCCGGGCGAGGCCTATGCCGACACCGTCGCGGCGATGCGCACGTTGACCCCGAGCCACATCGTCTTCAACGGCAAGGTCGGCGCGCTCACCGGCGCGCATGCGATGCCCGCCAAGGTCGGCGAGACGGTGCTGATCGTCCATTCCTCCGCCAACCGCGACACCCGCCCGCACCTGATCGGCGGCCACGGCGACTGGGTGTGGGAGACCGGCAAGTTCGCCAATCCCCCCTTGCGCGACCAGGAGACCTGGTTCGTGCGCGGCGGCTCGGTGGGCGCGGCGGTCTACCGTTTCCGCCAGCCCGGCACCTACGCCTACCTCAACCACAACCTGATCGAGGCGTTCGAGTTCGGCGCAGTGGCGCAGTTCAAGGTTTCCGGCACCTGGGACGACAGCCTGATGAGCCAGCTGCACGCCCCCGCGCCGATCCCGGCGAAGTGACCCCGAACTTGCGCCAGCGCAACGTCGCCGCGCTGGCGCGCCGCTAGAGTTGTTCCACGTCCCGGCCACAGGAGACCGAAAATGAAACTTTCGACCCGCTTCGCCTTCGCCCTCGGGCTTGGCCTCGCCCTTGCCGCCGGCGCGGCGACCGCTGCCGACCATCAGGTGAAGATGCTCAATCGCGGCGCCAAGGGAATGATGGTCTTCGAGCCCGACCTGATCAAAATCGCGCCCGGCGACACCGTCACCTTCGTTTCGGTCAATCCCGGCCACGACGCCCGCAGCATCGCCGGAATGATCCCGGACGGCGCGCAGCCCTTCGAAGGCAAGCTCAACAAGGACGTCACCGTCACCTTCACCCAGCCCGGCGTCTACGGCGTCGAATGCCGCCCGCACTACGCCATGGGCATGGTCGCGGCGGTGGTGGTCGGCGACCCGGTCAACCTCGACGCCGCCAAGGCGGTGAAGCAGCCGCCGATGGCGAAAAAGAAGTTCGACGCCATTTTCGGCGGCCTTTGAGTCCGTCCCCATTCCAGAAGGAAAGTCGCACGATGCGCACCTCCACGCCCCACTGGCTCACCTGCGGCTTTCGTCCGTTCTTCTTCCTCGGCGCGCTTGCGATGGCGGCAGGAGTGCTGCTCTGGCTGCCGATGCTGACCGGGCATCTCACGCTGCCCACCGCCTTCGCGCCGCGCGACTGGCACGTTCACACCATGCTGTTCGGCGCGATGTTCGCGATCATCGGCGGCTTCGCGCTCACCGCGGTGAGCAACTGGACCGGCCGTCCGCCGGTGCAGGGCCGGGAACTGCTGTTCCTGGTGGCGGTCTGGTGCCTCGGGCGGGTGGCGACGGCGTCGTCGGGAGCGATTGGGGGACTCCCGGCGGCGTTCGTCGACCTCGCCTTCCCCGCCAGTCTGGTATGGTTTTTCGCCCGTGAGGTGATCCGCGGCGGCAGCAGCCACAACACCATGATCGTCGCCACGGTGGCGCTGCTCGGCCTCGCCGACGCGGCGTTCCACTACGAGGCGCTGGTGCTCGGCTACGCCGATTATTCCACCCGCGCGGCGATCGCGATCATCCTGATGCTGGTGATTCTGATCGGCGGGCGGCTGGTGCCCAACTTCAGCCGCAACTGGCTGCGCAACCGCGGCCGCGACGCCCTGCCGCCCGCGTTCAACCGCTTCGACGCGATCGCCACCGGCGTCTCGCTGCTCGCGCTGGTCGCCTGGACCGCGTTCCCCGAGGCCGTCGCCAGCGCGGCGCTGTTGCTCGTCGCGGGCGGCTTCAATGCGGCGCGGGTGGTGCGCTGGCAGGGCTGGCGGGTGACTCCCGAGCCGCTGCTGCTGGTGCTGCACGTCGGCTACGCCACGGTGCCGCTCGGGTTTCTGCTGGAGGGATATGCGCTGCTGGTGCCCTCCACCCTCGACCCGGTGGCGGCGCTGCACACTTGGCTGGTCGGCACCTTCGGCACCATGACCTTGGGGGTGATGACCCGCGCCGCGCGCGGCCACACCGGGCGTCCGCTGGTCGCCGACCGTGGCGACGTGGCGCTTTACGTCCTCGCGCTCATGGGCGCTGCGGCGCGAATCGCCGCGCCCTTCACCCACGGCAACTTCCACCTCGCCCTCGACATCGCGGGGAGCCTGTGGATCGCCGCGTTCCTCGGCTACGCGGCGAGCTACGCGCCGGTGCTGCTGGGCAAGCCGCTCAAAGGCTAGATTTCGATCTGGCCGCCCATCTCCACCACGCGGCCGGGCGGCAGGTGGAGGAAGTCCATGGTGGTGGTGGCGGTGTGGTTCATCCACGAGAACAGGCCTTCGCGCCATAGCGCCATCCCCGGCACGCGGCTGGGGATGATGGTCTCGCGGGAGAGGAAATACGACGTGGTCATCGGCTCGTAGAAGAAGCCGAGCTCGTCGCGCCGCGCGTTGGCGAACGCCTTGGGCACGTTCACGTCGTCCATGAAGCCGTAGTGCAGCACGATGCGGTGGAAGTTGGGGCCGAGCTCGGTGGCGGTGATCCGCTCCTCGGTCGGCACGTAGGGGCGCTCGTCCACCGCCAGCGCCAGCAGCACGACGCGCTCGTGCAGCACCTGGTTATGCTTGAGGTTGTGCAAGAGCGCGGTCGGCACGCCGTCCTTCTCGCCGCCGAGGAACATCGCGGTGCCCTTCACCCGCACCACCTTCGCGGCGACGGATTCGAGGAAGATCTCGATCGGCAGCGCGTCCTGGGTACGCCGCGCCCGCACCAGTTCGCGACCGCGCTTCCAGGTGGTGAGCAGCAGGAACAGGATCAGCGCGACGGCGAGCGGGAACCAGCCGCCGGTCGGGATCTTGCCCGCGTTGGCGAAGAAGAACGACAGGTCCATCACCAGGAACGCGCCGATCAAGGGCTTCACCAGCTTGCCGTTCCAGCCCCAGATCTTCACCATCACCAGGCCGACGAGGATCGAATCGATCGCCATGCTGCCGGTCACCGCGATGCCGTAGGCCGAGGCGAGGCTGCCGGAGCTCTGGAAGCCCACGACCAGGCACAGCACCATGAACAGCAGCGCCCAGTTGACGAACGGCAGGTAGATCTGGCCGCGCTCGCGCTCGGAGGTGTGGATGATCTCCATGCGCGGCAGGAAGCCGAGTTGGATCGCCTGCTGGGTGAGGGAGAACGCGCCCGAGATCACCGCCTGCGAGGCGATCACCGTCGCCATCGTCGCGAGCAGCAGCAGCGGCATTCGCGCCCACCCCGGCGCCATCAGGTAGAACGGGTTGTCGATCGCGGCGGGGTGGCTCAGCAGCAGCGCGCCCTGGCCGAAGTAGTTGATCACCAGCGACGGCAGCACCACCAGCAGCCACGCCATGCGAATCGGCCAGCGCCCGAAGTGGCCCATGTCGGCGTAGAGGGCCTCCGCGCCGGTCACCACCAGCACCACCGCGCCGAGGGCGAGGAAGCCGAGGAGCTTGTTCTCGACCATGAACGCGGCGGCGTAATAGGGGTTGAGCGCCTTCAGCACCGTGGGATGGAGGTGGATGTTGTGGATGCCCATGGCGAACAGGCAGCCGAACCAGATCAGCATCACCGGGCCGAACACCACGCCGACCGAGGCGGTGCCTTTGCGCTGCACCGCGAACAGGCCGATCAGGATCGCCATGGTGATCGGGATGATGTAGCTGTCGAGCTCGGGCGCGACCACCTCCAGGCCCTCGACCGCGGAGAGCACCGAGATCGCCGGGGTGATCATCGAATCGCCGTAGAACAGCGACGCCGCGAACACGCCGAGCGCACCGACCAGGGCGAGAAGCTTGGGCGACGCGCCGGTGGCGCGGTTGAGCAGCGCGAGCAGCGCGAGCGAGCCGCCCTCGCCGCGGTTGTCGGCGCGCATGATCACGGTGACGTACTTGATCGTCACCACCCCGATCAGCGACCAGAACACCAGCGACAGGATGCCGAAGACGTGCGGCGGGTCGAGCGGCAGCGGGTGGGTCCCGGCAAAGGCTTCCTTCATCGCATAAAGCGGGCTGGTGCCGATATCGCCGAACACCACGCCGATCGCCGAAACGAAGAGCGCGCCGAAGGTGGAACGGGCGTGTGAAGGCGCGGCGGAAACGCCGGTTTGAGCTGTCATCTTGTCCGCGGGACGATTTTCGATGCGGCGGATGATAGTCCCAATGGGTGGGGACCGCCAGAGGGTGTGTGTTCAGGCCTCCGGCGCGGCAAAACGCAGGGCACCGCTGGTGGTGACCCGGCCGATGCGGGGGAAAATGTAGCGGAAGGCGAGGTCGTGGAGCTCGGCGCTGGGGGCGGAACAGGCGTCTTTCAGGAGAATCGTCTCGTAGCCCCGCTCCCACGACTGCCGCGCCGTCGACTCGACGCCGAAGTTGGTGACCAGGCCGCCCAAAACGATGGTGTCGATGCCGCGCCGCCGCAGTTGCAGGTCGAGCTCGGTGCCGTGGAACGCGCCCCACTGGCGCTTGGTGACGCGGATGTCGCCGGCGCGGGCGAGGCCGCGGGCGAGCGAACTCCAATCCTTCGGGAGGCCGCCCTCGGGGCGCTGCGGCGGCTGGTCGACCTTTTGCGGCAGGGCGTCGCCGAAGTCGGCGGCCCAGGCGACGTTGACCAGCACCACCG
>LUYR01000464.1 GCA_001603335.1 Rhodospirillales bacterium Alpha_05
ATTCGATCGCGGTGATCGACGCCGAGGCGACGGTGATCGACATCCCGCACGGTCGCCATTACAGCGTCCCCCGCCTCAGCGCGCGGGTCGACCGCACCCTCACCGGCCTCTCCGCCCAGGCCGACATGTCGGCGACGCTGGGCGGCGTCACCGCCTACTTCGACCTCGGCGCGACCTATACCGAGGCCACCGGCGAGGTCCACGCCAGCCTCGATTTCCAGGAGGTGGTGCCGAGCCTGTTCGCCGCCGAATTCCAGGCACTCGACGCGGCAAAGGGCGTCGCGCTGCCGCTTTCGGGCCGGATCACCGCGCGGCTCAAGCCCGCCGACGTCACCAACATCGGCGTCGACGATCTGCTCCGCGCCGACGCGCAGGCGGAGCTCCGCGGCGGTCCGGGCGTCGTCGTCGCACCCGATCCGATCGCCCTCGCCTATCCGGTCAAGGGCCTCCGCGCCAAGGGCGACTACGACGGCGCTACCGGGCGCGGCACCCTCGACACCCTGCTGGTAGAGCTGCCCGACGCCACCATCTCGGTCGAGGCGAGCGCTTCGTGGCCGGTTGCCGACCCCGCCCGCCCCCCGGCGAACGGCGTGCGCGTCGTCGCCACCGCCCACCTCACCGACACCGCCATCGATTCCTTCGATCGCTACTGGCCGCCCGGCATGGTCCAGGACGCGCGCGACTGGGTGGTCGAGAACCTTCGCGACGGCCAGGTCGAGGAAGCGCGGTTCTCCGCCGAGCTCACCGGGCCGGACTGGGCCGGGATCGACGTCAGCCAGTTCGACGGCGAAGCCAAGGTCAAGGGCGCGTCGGTGCACTATCTCCGCCCGATGCCGCCGATCACCGACGTCGACGGCACGGTGCTGTTCGGCCTCAAGGAAATCGAGGTCCTGCCCGACACCGGCCACGTCGGCAACCTGGTGATCCAGCCGGGCGGCAAGGTGGTGCTCTCCGGCCTCGCCGACGAAACCCAGTGGGCCGACATTTCCGCCGACATCGTCGGCCCGGCGCAAGAGGCGCTGAAGCTGGTCGACCACGAGCCGCTCAAGCTTTTGAGCGCGATGGGCACCGTCGACCCCAACAAGGTCTCGGGCAACGGCAAGACCCACCTGACGCTCAAGTTCCCGCTGCTGCTCGACCTCAAGCTCGTCGACATGACGGTCAACGCCAACTCCCACATCACCGATGCGGTGGTGAAGGATGCAATCCCGCGGCGCTCGCTCGCCGACGGCGTGCTCGACCTCAGCGTCGACCTCGACCACCTCGACATCAAGGGCGAGGGCAAGGTCAACGGCGTGCCGATGAAACTCGGCTGGGAAGAGAAATTCTCCGGCCCCGGCAACCGCACCCGCTACACCATCTCGGGCAGCATCGACGACGCGGGCCGCAAGGCCCTCGGCCTCGATTTCATGCCGTTCCAGGATCCCTACATCACCGGGCCGATGCTGGCCGACGCGGTGGCTCTGGTCGACGCCAAGGGCAAGATGGTGCTCGAGGCCAAGCTCGACCTCACCCCCGCGACGATCAAGGCGCCGGGCATGGGCTGGACCAAGGAGCCGGGCACCGCAGCCTCGGGCAGCGCGACGATCAACTTCCTCAAGGGGCGGCTGCTCGACATCTCGCAGTTCCGGATGCGGTCCGAAAACGGCCTCGCGGTCACCGGCAGCGCCAAGGCGGCAACGGACGGCGCGCTGCGCACGGTCGACCTGGCGCAGATCGACATCGCCGACAACAAGATCAAGGGCGGCCTCGCGATCGCCGCCGACGGCAGCGTCGACATGACCCTCGACGCCGCCACCCTCAATCTCGAACCCCTGGTCCACGACGGCGGCTGGCACGAACTCACCGACGACGAAGACGACGCAAGCGGCGACGCCAAGACCCCGCCCGAGCCCTCGACGCCGATGATCCTCAACCTCGCAGCCAAGCGCGCGCGCCTCTCCGAAGCGGGCGGCGAGATGACCGACCTCACCTCGACCCTGTCGCGCGGCACCGACGGCAAATGGGTTGGCACGATCAACGGCAACCTGCCGCAGGGCAAGACCGTGATCGTGGTGCAGCGCAACGGCGCCGCGCGCAGCGTCGAGATCGCCTCGGCGGACGCGGGCGCGCTGCTCACCGCCGCGGGGGTGACGGATTCGATCCGCAGCGGCGCGATGAAGATGACCGCGAACATCCCCGACGTCGGCCCGATCACCGGCAAGCTCCGCATCGACAACTACAACGTCGTCGACGCGCCGATCCTCGCGCGGCTGGTGTCGGTGGCCTCGATCACCGGCATCGCCGACCTGCTCACCAACACCGGCGTGAGCTTCTGGTATCTCGACGCGCCGTTCAGCATCGACGACGGCATCCTCACCCTGCACGAAACCCGCGCCGCCGGACCGTCGTTCGGCCTCACCACCAACGGCACGGTCAACACCGAGACCGACGCGCTCGCCCTCAAGGGAACGATCGTGCCGTTCAACCTCGTCAATCAGGTGATCGCGGGGATTCCGGTGATCGGGCAGATTCTGGGTGGCAAGGAAAGCGGGCTGTTCGCGATGAGCTATGGCATCAAGGGCACCCTCGACACGCCCGACGTCTCGGTCAACCCGCTGAGCGCGCTGGTTCCCGGTGGGGTAAAGAAGCTGTTCTTCCCCGACGACAAGACCCCGATGCCGACAGCACCGGCGCCCGCGCCGCCCGCCGCACCC
>LUYR01000465.1 GCA_001603335.1 Rhodospirillales bacterium Alpha_05
ACTACGCCACGGCGTTCGGCATGCGCCTCGACCCGCCCGAGGCGGTGGCCCGCGCGATCGCCGACGCGATCGAGGCCGACGCCCGCGACGTCTATCCCGCCGGGCCGGAACGGGTGTTTCTGCTGATCCAGCGCCTGTTCCCGGCGCGCATCGACCGCGCCCTGCGTGCGCAGGCGAAAAAGGCAAAAAAATCCGGCGTCGTCAGGTTGGCGTCAGGTTCGGAGCCCACCGTGGGCTAACGGCAGAACCGCCGGATCGTGGGCCCCGAAAGGACCAAACCATGCAAATCGCTTCCCTCGGAGCTTCCCTTTCTCCACCCGCCGCGGCAACGGCGCGTCCCCCGGAAGCGGTCGAGCATGGCGCCGACCACGATAACGACGGCGACGAGAACAGCGGTTCCGCCGCACGGACCCTCCCGGCCCCTCCCCCGGGCCGTGGCGGCAAGGTAGATGTGCTCGCTTGAAACCTCAATGCGGCTCCCCCGCCGCGTCAAGGCCCTGGCAAATCTCAAAGGCTCCCGCACCGGGAGCCTTTTTTTGTCGGTTCCGCACGCCACATCAGGCCGCACAGAGCGGCCCAACCGGGCCGCGCCGACCACGGAGGAACGACAATGCACCGTATCGCTGCACGTCTCGTGAAACTCCTCGCTCTCGCGATCTGCCTGCTCGCCCCCGGCGCCGCCCACGCCTTCAGCGGCGAACAGGTGGTCACCGCGGCGGGCTTCCCGGCGATGACCAAGTTCATCGCGGGCGACCCGCAACAGCCGCTGGTGGTGTTCATCCCCGGCGCGCACCACACCGCGCGGATCGCCTACGGCGGCCACCCCGGCGGGCGCGACGAGGACTTCCTCGCCCACTGGCTGGTCAAGGAAGGCTACAACTTCCTCGGCGTCTCCTATCCGATCGCGACCCGTAACCCGGTAATCGCCGACGCCTACCCCGCCTTCAACGCCCGCGACTGGGGCCAGCAGGCCGCCGAGCTCGCCAAGCGCACCATTGACGAACACCACCTCACCAACCGCATCATCGTGATCGGCTGGAGCATGGGCGGCCGGATCGCCGAGCCGATCACCGAGGCCGCCACCGCCGCAGGCCTCGACGTCGCGTTCTTCGTCTCGTTCTCGGCGACGCCGGGGGTGACCGGGCTGGTGAGCATGAAGGCGAACTTCCCGATGACCGCGAGCGGCTACGCCGACCGCTCCAACATCTATCCCGCCTTCCTCAAGCAGCTCGCCGCCGAGAACGCGCTCAACGGCGGCCGGGTGATCATCGACGAGGAGTCCTACCGCAACGACTACGTGGGCGACATGCCGGTAAGCCTCGAAGGCTACGGCCTGCATTATCGCGACGGCCAGTTCGTGCGCGACTTCTGGGCCGACGAGGAGGACTTCCGCGTTCACGACTACGGCAAGTTGCCGTACATCGCGATGTTCATGCCCAACCATCCCCTCGACGCGCGCCACGCCCTCACCGATCGCGGCAACTGGGGCCTGTTGATGGTCAACAAGATCTCGGAAGACTTGGCGGCGGCGAAGGTCGACCTCAACGCGATGCCGCGCGACCGCTGGCTCGCCCTCGTCGACCTGGTGCGCGGCGCGCCCGACCGCCTCAGCGTCGAGATAACCGGCGACCATTTCTTCTTCGTCGGCGAAATGGGCGCGCGCCAGACCGCCACCGCGCTCAAGACCATGGACGCGCGGATGGCAGGCTTCAAAGGCGAACTCAAGGCGCTCACCGCAGCCCAAGCGAAGTGAAACGGCCCGAAGGCCTCCCGGTCCCGGAGGCCTTCGGCGATTTCATCCGTTGTCGATCCGGATGCGACTCCCATATTGTATGATTGTAGGATTTCCAAAACCGGGTGGCGGTCAACGCCACCCGCAGCAAATGGGGTGGAACGGCATGAACGATCGGATGTTCGGCTTCGTCGGTCTGGGTAACATGGGGGTGCCGATGTCCGGCCGCCTGCTCGCGGCGGGCCACCCGCTGACGGTCTTCGACCTGCGCGCGGATTTGGTGGACGCAGCGGCGGAGCGCGGCGCGGCCAAGGCGGCATCGCTCACCGCGCTCGGCGACGCGGCGGACGTGGTGTTCCTCTCCCTGCCCACCCCCGAGGCGGTGCGCGCCGTCGCCATCGGT
>LUYR01000466.1 GCA_001603335.1 Rhodospirillales bacterium Alpha_05
CACCGCCTCGGCGACGCGGTTCTGCGCCAGCCGCGCCTCGCCGAGGATGAAGTTTGCGCGCGGATCGCGGGGCGCGGTCGCCAGCCGGTATAGGCAGACCTCGGCCGCCTCCTCGGCGTCGCCGCCGCGCCGGCAGAGGTCGGCCAGCATGATCAGGGCTTCCCGGTGCTCGGGCTCGACGATCAGGATCGCGCGGCAAATCTGTCGCGCACCCGAAAGGTTGCCCATCGCGCAGGCGCGCAATGCGGCTTCGAATTTGGTGTCCACGTCTGCTTCTCCCGCGCGGTCGAATCACGGGATATACGTGCGGGCGCGTGGAATACTGGCGCGCCTAGAGCGCTTTTTTTCGCGCCAGCGGCAGGAGCTTGGCTTCGAGCGACGCCTTGGTCAGCGGCCCGTCGATGCGCTCCACCAGAACCCCGTCCGGATCGATGAGGAAATTCGCGGGCGCGCCGGTGACGGCGTAGCGCCGCGTGGTGATCCGAACCGAATCCCGCAGTTGCGGCAGGTTCTCCACCTCGAGGCGGCGGAAGGTGGCGCGCAGCACGTCGTCGGTATCGATCATGTTGATCGGCAGGATCGCGACGTTCTCCGCCCCGTGAGTGCGGACGAACGCATCGAGCACCGGCAGTTCCGCCGCGCACGGCCCGCAGCCGGTGAACCAGAAGCTCACCAGCACCGCCTTGCCCTTGGCATCGGCAAGGCGCACCGCCGCGCCGGAGGGGTCGAGCACCGCGATCTCGGGGGCGATACGGCCCTTGGAGAGGGTTTCCTCCTTGCAGCCGGTAAGCGCGGCGAGCGCGGCAAGCGCGAATACGGCGGCTTTCATCCCCTGCCCTCCATGCGTCCGTGCGCGAGCCGGATGGTGCGCTCCGCGACGTTGCCGAATGCCGGATTGTGGGTGACCAGGACGATGGTGCGTCCCTCGCGGTGCAGCGCGCGGAACAGCTCCATGATCGCCCGTTCGTTCTCCTCGTCGAGATTGCCGGTGGGCTCGTCGGCGAGGATCAGCGCCGGTTCGTTGATCAGCGCCCGGGCGATGCAGACGCGCTGCTGCTCGCCGCCCGAAAGCTGCGACGGCCGGTGCTCGGCACGGTGGCCGAGGCCGACCCGCTCCAGCGCCGCGCGCGCCGCGCCGGCGTCGGCGACGCTGTGGTAGTGCTGTGCGAGCATCAGGTTTTCGAGCGCGGTGAGATACGGGATCAGGTGGAACTGCTGGAATACCAGGCCGATCTTCTCGCGGCGGATGCGCGCCTGCTCGGCCTCGTCCATGCCCGCCGTGGCGATTCCGTCGAGGAGGTATTCGCCGCCGGTCGGCCGGTCGAGGCAGGAGAGGATGTTCAAAAGCGTGGTCTTGCCCGAGCCCGAAGGCCCCATGATCGCGACGAACTCGCCGGGTCGGATGCTGAAGCTCACCTCGCGCAGCGCCTCGACCGTGCCGAAGCTGCGCGACAGGTCGCGGAGTTCGATCACCGGGTGCGCTTGATCCGGCAATGCCTGAACCACGGAAACCGCAGCGCTCATCTCATTCTCCTCTCAAAACCCGCGCGGGCGCGATCCGCACCGCACGCCGCACCGGCACCACCGCAGCCGCGAGCGCGGTGACGAGCGACG
>LUYR01000467.1 GCA_001603335.1 Rhodospirillales bacterium Alpha_05
GCTTCGGCCGCGCCACTTCGGCGACGAACCCGAGCGCCCGCTTCACCAGCGTCGAACGGCCGAAGCGGGCCGCCGCCAGTTCCGCCACCGCCGCCTCGCTCCAGCCCTCGGCATCGAGCGCGTCGAAGGCGGCGCGGGCATCGGCGATCACCTCGCCCAGAAGCTGCCCCTTGGTCTTGCCGCGCTCGACCAGGTATTCGCCGGGGTTGTCGCGCAGATCCTCGCCGTCGAGCCCGCGCGAGCGGGCGATCGCATCCCACAGCGAGGGATTGTCGCCGTTCGGCAGGCGCGTGAGGTGAACCAGGGTTTCGTTGAAACGCTCGCCGGGCGGCGGCGCGCCGAACACGTGCAGGCCGTCGTTGATGGTGGTGGCGTCCACCTCGTTGAGGTAGCCGTGCAGCGCCTCCATGAAGGCGTGCGGATCGGCGTCCGCCGCCGCGCGGTCGAGGCCGAGGTCGGCGTCGAGATGCGCCTCCGTCACCCGCTCCCAAATCTCCTCGACCAGGAAGCCGAGCTTGTCCGGATCCTCCTGCGAGGCGAAGTACGCCTTCTCCAGCAGATCCTCGATCGCTTCCAGCGGCTCGCTCTTTCCGGCGTTGGTCTGCGGCGGAATCATGTGATCGAGAATCACCGCGTAGGAGCGTCGCTTCGCCTGGGTACCCTCGCCCGGATTGTTGATGATGTAGGGATAGAGGTTGGGCAGATCGGCGATCGCGGCATCCGGATAACAGGCGTCGGAAAGCCCGACGCTCTTGCCGGGTAGCCATTCGAGGGTGCCGTGCTTGCCGATGTGCATCACCGCCTGCGCGCCGAACTCCTCGCGCAGCCAACGGTAATAGGCGAGGTAGTGGTGGGTGGCGGGCAGGTACGGATCGTGAATGCTCTTGCCGTCGGGCAGTTCGGTGGGGGCGTCTTCCTCCTCCATCCGCGCGCGCGGCGGCTGCATGCCGATGAAGACGTTGCCGTTGACGACGCCGCCGATCAGCAGGTCGCCCTCGTGGCAGAAGGTGACGCCGGGCGGCGGCCCCCACTTACCTTCCATCTCTTCGCGGAGCTTGGGGGCACGGTCGGCGTGCCAGCGCGTCGCGGTCGGCGTATCCACCCGACCGACGGCGCGGCGCGCCATCTCCCGGGGCGCGAGGTAGCGGCGGTCGTTGGTGAGGCGGTCGAGCAACTCGAAGGCGAGCGCGTCGCCATCGGCGTAATCGCGCGCCACCACGTAGCCCTCGGCCCGCATCCGCTCCAGGATCGCCTTGACGCTGGCGAAGCTGTCGAGCCCGAAGGCGCAGCCGAGGTTGGCGTTCTTCGGCGGATAGTGGTGGAACAGGATCGCCACCTTGCGCTCGGCAGGCGGGGTACGCCGCAGCCGCGCCCAGTTGAGCGCCCAGGAGACCAGATGCCGGACCCGCTCCGCCACCGGCAGACGACGCACCAGATGCGCGCCGGTCACCGCGTCGAGCCCGGCGATCTCGCGGGTAGCGGCGACGGTGCCGATCACCGCGCCGTCGAACTCCGGCTGCGCCACGCTCATCGAAACGTCGATCGGCGAAAGCGCCTGGACGGTTTCCTCCCACACCTGGCGGGGGTTGCCGGTCATGATGAGTTGCAGCACCGGCACGTCGAGCCCCGCCAGCACCGCCTCGCCATCGACGCCGCTGCGGGCGAGGGAGAAGCTCATCGGCGACAGCAGCACGTCGATCAGCGCGCGCCCCTGGTGCTTGAAGTACTTCTCCACCAGCGCCGGCACCGGCAGGTTGCCGAGGTCCTTGTCGCCCATGCGCATGTGGAACACCGGCAAGGCGATCGCCCCCTGCGCCTCGATCTCGGCGATCAGCGCGTCGTAGGGGGCGAGATCGCCGTTGCTCCAGTAGGATTGATAGAACCAGATGCCGAGCACCGGCGCGTCGGCGCCGACGCGCGCCCGCGCCCAGGCGAAGTAGTCGGCGGTCTCGTCGGCGCCGCGATACTCGGGGTGATACAGTCCCTCGGTGGCGAGGTCGCGGGGCGGCGCGGGCTCGGGAGCCTCGCCGCCGCAATCGCGCGCGACGAAATGCAGCAGAGACAACGCGTTATCCGGCCCGCCCCGGCGCAAATAGGCGTGACGGCGGCGGAACGCCTCGGAGCCGAACTCGGTGGAGGCTTCCTTCGCCAACGCCAGTTCGTCGGCGGACATCGAGGTCGCCTGGATGTGCACGAGCTTGCCGGTCGCGGCTTCGAGCAGCGCGTCGAGCCCGGGGATCGACTCCCGCCCGCCGTGGGGCAGCACGATCAGCGCATCCGCCGCCCGCACCTCGGCGGCGAAGGCGGCGATCCGCGCGGCGTCGAAGAGATCGTC
>LUYR01000468.1 GCA_001603335.1 Rhodospirillales bacterium Alpha_05
CTACGCCCGCCCCCGCCGCGTCGCCGCGTTGTTCGGCGCGGAAGGGCCGGGGCTCCCCGAGGCGGTGCTGGCGCGCACCAAATCGGTGCGGATCCCGATGGCGTCCGGGTTCGACTCCCTCAACGTCGCCACCACCTCCGGCATCGTCCTCCACCACCTCGCCTTCGGCTGAGGCTCCGGGCGGTGTAAGCGGGGCGTAAAAACCCGGCGCCGCTTTCCGCATGGAAGCTTTACGCGGTTCGGCCGCAGCATTGGATCCTTGGTTCCCGTAACCGGAGGAGTCCGATGTACGACATCCTGTTTCTGGCCGCCCTCGCGGCTGCGTTCGCGGCATGCGCGCTTCTGGTGCGCATCTGCGAGCGGATGTGAGGAGGCGGCGATGACCCAATCCGACGTTCTCGGCATGGTGATCGGCGCGGTTTTCGTCGTCGGCGTTGCCGGCTATCTCGCCTGGGTGCTGATCCACCCCGACCGGTTCTAGGGGGAGCGATCATGGACGCTTACGGTATCCTGCAAATCCTGCTCTATCTCGCGCTGATCGTGGCGATCACGCCGCTCAGCGGCGGCTACATGGCCCGTTTGTTCGAGGGCAGGCTCCGCTTCCTCGCCTGGGTCGAGCGACCGATCTACCGCCTGTGCGGCACCGCGCCCGAGCGCGAGCAGCATTGGGCGGCCTACGCGCTGTCGCTGCTCGCGTTCAACGTCCTCGGCATGGTCGCGCTCTACGCGCTGCAACGTGTGCAGGGGATCTTGCCCGCCAATCCGGCGGGGATGGCGGCGGTGCCGCCCGACCTCGCGTTCAACACCGCGGTGAGCTTCGTCACCAATACCAACTGGCAGGCCTACGGCGGCGAGACCACGCTCAGCTATCTCACCCAGATGGCCGGGATGACGGTGCAGAACTTCGTCTCCGCCGCCACCGGCATTGCCGTCGCGGCGGCGCTGATCCGCGGCTTCGCGCGGAAATCCGCGAAAACCGTCGGTAACTTCGCCGTCGACCTCACCCGCGTCGTGCTCTACCTGCTGCTGCCCGCGTGCGTCGCGGGCGCGCTGGTGCTGGTCTGGCTCGGCGTGCCGCAGAACCTCGGCGGCTATACCGAGGCGACCACACTCGAAGGCGCGCGTCAGTTGATCGCCCAGGGACCGGTGGCGAGCCAGATGATGATCAAGCATCTCGGCACCAACGGCGGCGGCTTCTTCAACGCCAACGCCGCGCACCCGTTCGAGAACCCCTCGGCGACGGTGAACCTGATCCACATGGTGGCGATCTTCGCCATCGGCGCGGGCCTCACCAACACCTTCGGCCGAATGGTCGGCGATCGCCGCCAGGGCTGGGCGATCCTCGCCGCGATGGGGGTGCTGTTCGTCGCGGGCGTCGCGGCGATCTGGTGGGCCGACGCGGCGGGCAACCCGGCGCTCGCGTCGCTTGGCGTCGACCAGTCGCTTTCGCCCTGGCACGCGGGCGGCAACATGGAAGGCAAGGAGGTGCGCTTCGGCGTCGCGGTTTCCGCCCTGTTCGCGGCGATCACCACGGCAGCGAGCTGCGGCGCTGTGATCGCGATGCACGACAGCCTGATGCCGCTCGCGGGGATGGTGCCGCTGGTTAACATCCTGTTGGGCGAAGTGGTCGTCGGCGGCGTCGGCGCGGGGCTTTACGGCATGCTGGTGTTCGTGCTGATCGCGGTGTTCATCGCCGGGCTGATGGTCGGGCGCACGCCGGAATACCTCGGCAAGAAGATCGAGGCGAAGGAGATCAAGCTCGCGGTGATCGCGATCCTGGTGTTCCCCGTCGGCATCCTCGGTCTCGGCGCGGTGGGCCTCGCGTTCGGCGCGGCGGCGATCCCGGCTTCGGGTCCGCACGGCCTCACCGAGATCCTCTATGCCTACGCCTCCGCCACCGGCAACAACGGCTCGGCGTTCGCCGGGTTCGGCGCCAACACGCCGCTGCACAACACCCTGCTCGCGGTGGCGATGCTGCTTGGCCGGTTCGCGGTGATCGTGCCGACCCTCGCCATCGCCGGGTCGCTCGCGGCGAAAAAGACCGTGCCGCCATCGTCCGGCACCTTCCCTACCCACGGGCGGATGTTCGTCGCCCTGCTGGTGGCGGTGGTGGTGGTGGTCGGTGGCCTCACCTTCTTCCCGGTTCTCGCTCTCGGTCCGGTGGTCGAGCATCTCGCGCTCGCGGCCGGAACCCTCTACTGAGGAGCTTATCGATATGACCGTTCATCGTCCCCGGGACATGGCGCTGCTGGATCGCGCCGCCCTGCGCGACGCCGCCGTCGGCGCGGTGCGCAAGCTCGATCCGCGGGCGCTCGTCCGCAATCCGGTGATGTTCGTCACCGCCCTGGTGGCGCTGGCCGCGAGCGGCCTCACCGCACGCGGCGGCGAGCACTTCGGCGCGATGGTGCAGATCAGCGCGTGGTTGTGGTTCACCGTCCTGTTCGCCAACTTCGCCGAGGCGATCGCCGAAGGGCGGGGCAAGGCCCAGGCCGCCAGCCTGCGCCGCACCAAGACCGACACCACGGCAAAGCGCGTCGCCGCACCCGATGCCGCCGCCTTCGAGACCGTCGCGGCGGCGGATCTGCGCACCGGCGACTTCGTGGTGTGCGAGGCGGGCGACGTGATCCCCGGCGACGGCGACGTCGTCGCGGGCATCGCCACCGTCGACGAAAGCGCGATCACCGGCGAATCCGCCGCGGTGATCCGCGAATCCGGCGGCGACCGCTCGGCGGTGACCGGCGGCACGCGGGTGGTCTCGGACCGCATCGTGGTGCGGATCAGCGTCGATCCGGGCGAGAGCTTCCTCGACCGGATGATTTCGCTCGTCGAGGGCGCGAAGCGGCAGAAGACCCCGAACGAAATCGCGCTCACCATCCTGCTCGTCGGCATGACCCTGATCTTCCTCTTCGTCGTCGGCAGCCTGCCGGTGTTCGCCTCGTGGTCGGGCACCGCGATCCCGGTGGTGTTCCTGTTCGCGCTGTTCGTCACCCTGATCCCGACCACCATCGGCGGCCTGCTCTCGGCGATCGGCATCGCCGGGATGGACCGGCTGGTGAAGTTCAACGTGATCGCCAAGTCCGGCCGCGCGGTCGAGGCGGCGGGCGACATCGACGTGCTGCTCCTCGACAAGACCGGCACCATCACCCTCGGCGCGCGCCAGGCTTCGGAGTTCCTGCCGCTGCCGATGGTCAACGAACGCGACCTCGCCGAGGCGGCGTTCCTCTCCTCGCTTGCCGACGACACGCCGGAGGGTAAGTCGATCGTCGCGCTCGCCCGCGGTCGCTTCGGCCTCGCCGAGCCGGATCAGGCGGACATGCGCTTCGTGGCGTTCACCGCCCAGACGCGGATGAGCGGCGTCGACTTCGGCGGCGCGAGCATCCGGAAGGGCGCGGTCGACGCGATCCTCGGCCTGCTCGGCGGCGGGCGCGGCTCGCGCGAACTCGCCAACCTCGTCGAGCGGGTGGCCAAGACCGGCGGCACGCCGCTGGTGGTGGCGAAGGACGGTCGTGCGCTGGGCGTCGTCCACCTGAAGGACATCGTCAAGCCGGGCATCCGCGAACGCTTCGCGACGCTGCGGTCGATGGGAATCAAGACGGTGATGATCACCGGCGACAACCCGCTCACCGCCGCCGCGATCGCCGCCGAGGCGGGGGTGGACGACTTCCTCGCCGAGGCGACGCCCGAGGCCAAGCTCGAGCTGATCCGCGAGTACCAGCAGGGCGGTCGGCTCGTCGCGATGTGCGGCGACGGCTCCAACGACGCGCCCGCCCTCGCGCAGGCCGACGTCGGCGTTGCGATGAACACCGGCACCCAGGCGGCACGCGAGGCGGGCAACATGGTCGATTTGGAGAGCGACCCGACCAAGCTGATCGAGATCGTGATGATCGGCAAGCAGCTGCTGATGAGCCGGGGCGCGCTCACCACGTTCTCGATCGCCAACGACATAGCCAAGTACTTCGCGATCATCCCGGCGCTGTTCCTCGCCTCCTATCCCGAGCTTCAGGCGCTCAACCTGATGGGGCTGGCGAGTCCGCAGTCGGCGGTGCTCTCGGCGATCATCTTCAACGCGCTGATCATCGTCGCCCTGATCCCGCTCGCCCTGAAGGGGGTGCGCTATCGCCCCGCGGCGGCGGACGTGCTGCTCAAGCGCAACCTTTTGATCTACGGCGTCGGCGGCCTCGTCGCCCCGTTCGCCGGTATCAAGCTGATCGATATGGCGGTCGCCGCCCTCGGCCTCGCCTGAAGGAGATTAGAGACATGCTTTCCCATTTCCGTTCCGCCCTGGTGCTGCTGGTGGTGATGACCGCGCTCACCGGGCTCGCCTATCCCCTGGGCGTCACCGCCTTCGCGCGCCTCGCCTTCCCCGAGCAGGCGGCGGGGAGCTTGATCGAACGCGACGGCCACGTCGTCGGCTCGGCCTTGATCGGCCAGGAATTCACCAGTCCGGGCTACTTCCATGGCCGCCCCTCGGCGGCGGGAACCGGCTACGACGCCGCCAACTCGGGCGGCAGCAACCTCGCGCCATCGAGCGCCAAGCTCGCCGAAACCGTCGCGGCGCGGGTCGCGGCGCTCAAGGCCGAAAACCCCGGCGAGACCGGGCCGGTGCCCGCCGACCTCGTCACCGCGTCGGCCTCCGGCCTCGACCCCGACATCTCGCCCGCCGGGGCGGCGTGGCAGG
>LUYR01000469.1 GCA_001603335.1 Rhodospirillales bacterium Alpha_05
GCCACCGAGGCCGCCACCCGCGCCGCCGAGCAGGCGCAACTCAAGCTCCTCGCGGCGAGCGAGCAGCGGCTGCGCGACCTCGCGGAATCCGCCTCCGACTGGTTCTGGGAGACCGACACGGAGGACCGGCTCACGATGGTCTCCGACCGCTTCTTCGACGTCACCGGGTTCGCCCCCAAGGACATCCTCGGCACCACCCGCCTGCAGTTCGCCAACTCGGCGCGCAGCCAGGAAGACGCGGCGAAATGGGTGGCCTACGCCAAGGATATCGCGGCCCGGCGCGCCTTCCGCCATCTCGACTATTCGCTCCAGACCCGCGCCGGCCGACTGGTGCACATCCGCTCCAACGGCAAGCCGGTGTTCGGCGAGGACGGCGGGTTCAGGGGGTATCGCGGCACCTCCTCCGACATCACCGCCCTGGTCGACGCACAGCGCGAGGCGTTGCAGTCGTCGCGCCTCGCATCGGTGGGGCAGCTCGCGGCGGGGATCGCGCACGAGATCAATACCCCGATCCAGTACGTCGGCGACAACCTGCGATTCTTCGACACCTCGATCAAAAGCGTGGCCGAGGCGTTGCAGGCGGCGGAGGCGGCGCTCGCCGACGCGCCGGAGGCAAAGGCGCGGGTCGATGCGATTCTCGCCGACGCCGACATTCCCTACCTGATGGAGGAACTCCCGGCGGCGGCGCGGCAATCCCTCGACGGCGTCGAGCACGTCGCCAAGATCGTCCGCTCGATGAAGGAGTTCTCCCACCCCGGCAGCACCGCCAAGGTGATGACCGACCTCAACCGCGCCATCGACAGCACCTTGATCGTCACCACCAATGAATGGAAGCACACCGCCCGCATCGAAAAAGACTTGGATCCGAATTTACCGCAAATTCTCTGTCTTCCCGCCGACGTCAATCAGGTATTGTTGAACCTGATCGTCAACGCATCCCATGCGCTCGAAGGCCGGGATCGCCTGGGGGTGATCCGCATCTCTACCCGCGCATTTCCCGATGCGGTGGAGATACGGGTCGCGGATGACGGTCCGGGGGTTCCGGAGGCCTTGCGGGAGCGGGTGTTCGATCCGTTCTTCACCACCAAGGCGGTGGGCAAGGGCACCGGGCAGGGGCTCGCGATCGCCATGGACGTGGTGGTCAACAAGCATGGTGGCCGCCTGAGCGTCGAAGAGACCGCGGGCGGCGGTGCCACCTTCGTCGTGCGCCTCCCGAAGGCGATGGTGGAGGCTGAAGGGGACAGGGGATGAAGCTTTCGATTCTGTTCGTCGACGACGACGTCAACCTTCTGCGCGGTCTTCGCCGGGTGCTGCACAAGCAACGCGACGATTGGGAAATCACCTTCCTCGACAGTCCGGTCGCGGCGCTGGAACTGCTCGAGACGCAGGAGTTCGACGTCGTGGTCTCGGACATGCGGATGCCCGAGCTCGACGGCGCGTCGCTGCTCTCCGAAGTGGAAAAGCGCCACCCCGGCACGGTGCGCGTCGTGCTTTCGGGCTACACCGAGGAAAAGAGCGTTCTCCGCACCATCGGCCCGACCCACCAGTATCTCGCCAAGCCCTGCAACACCGACGACATCATCGCCCTGCTCGACCGCACGCTCGCCCTGCGCGGCATGCTGCGCTCCGACCCGCTGCGCAAGCTCGCCACCGGGTTGCACAACCTGCCGTCGCCGTCGGGGCTCTACCACCGCCTCAGCGCCGAAATGCGCAAGGAAGCCTCGTCGATGCGTGCGATCTCCGAGATCATCGGCGGCGACGTGGCGATGACCGCCGAGGTGCTGCGAATCACCAACTCCGCCTATTTCTCCCTCGGCAGCCGCGTCCACGACGTGTTCCAGGCGGTGCGCCTGCTCGGCCTCGAAACCGTGCGGGCGCTGGTGCTCACCGTCGGCATCTTCCGCGAATTCGACAAATCCCCCGAGCACGCCGCGATGCTGCGCGACCTGTCGTCCTACGGCCTTGCGGTGGCGGCCCTGGCGCGGCGGCTGGCGCGCGAGGAGGGTCTGAGCGAGGGCCTGCGCGACCAGGCGTTCTGCGCCGCGATGCTGTCGTGCATCGGCACCCTGGTGTTCTTCGACGCGTATCCCGCCAAGACCCGCGAGGTTCTCCTCCGCGCCGAGCAGGGCGAGGACCTTTCCACCCTCGAGCGCGAGGCGTTCGGCGCGTCGCAGGCCGAACTCGGCGGCTATCTCCTCGGCCTCTGGGGGTTCAACGACGCGATCGTCGAGGCGGTTCTCTATCAGGCGATGCCGTCGCAGTGCGTCCATGCCGACCGCTCGGCGCTCACCTGCGTGCATCTCGCGCGGGTGTTCGGCCCGCGCTGGCCCCTGGGGGCGAAGACGGTGCGGCCGGTGCTGTTGGACGTGGACTACGTTCGCCATCTCGGCATGGAGGCGAAGGTGAAGGCGTGGCTTGCCGCGCTGGTGGAGCAGGAGTCGGAGGCGGCGCCATGAGCGAAGAGATTCTGCTGGTCGATGACGACCCCAACCTGCTGTCGTCGATGAAGCGGCAGTTTCGCGGCAAGTTCACCCTCGAAACCGCGTTGAGCGGCGAGGATGCGGTGGCGCATATCGCGGCGGGCAACATCCCGGCGGTGGTGGTCTGCGACATGCGCATGGGCGGCATGGACGGCGTCGCGACGCTGGCGAAGATCAAGGAGCTCTCCCCCGACACGGTGCGGATGATGCTCACCGGCAACGCCGACATGCAAACCGCGGTCGACGCGATCAACACCGGCAGCATCTTCCGCTTCCTCACCAAGCCCTGCCCGCCGGAGATGATGGAGGCGGGGCTAATCGCGGCGCGGGAGCAATACCGCCTGGTGACGGCGGAAAAGGAACTCCTGGAAAAGACCCTGGGCGGCAGCGTCAAGGTTCTCGTCGACATGCTGGCGATGGCCTCGCCGCTCGCCTTCAGCCGCGCCACGCGAATCCGCCGCTGGGCGCGGATCGTCAGCCTCGCCCTCGACCTGCCGGCGCGCTGGCAGCTCGAAATCGCCGCGATGCTCGGGCCGATCGGCCTGCTCTCGGTGCCGGTGGAGGTGATCGCCAAGCTCCAGGCGAAGGCGCCGCTCACCGAGGTCGAGCAGAAGATGATCGAAGAAAGCCCGGGCGCGGCGCGCAACATCATCGCCAACATCCCGCGTCTCGCCGGGGTGGCGAAGATCATCCACCTGCAAAACCGCGGCTTCGACGGCAGCGGCTATCCGGCCGAGGGGCCGAGCGGCACCAGCATCCCGATGGACGCGCGGATTCTCAACATCCTCAACGCCCTCTCCAACGTCACCGGCGGCGCCGACCCGACCCGCGCCGATTTCGCGCAGCTGCAAAAGACCGCCGCGCGCTTCGACGCGACGTTGCTGGAGCGGATCCGCGCGGTGCTCGAGGTCGGCACCGACCGTGGCCGCGAGGGGCGCAGGGTCAAGGCGCTGCCGACCGCGCTGCTGCTCCCCGACATGGTCCTCGGCGCCGACGTCACCACCGCCGACGGCCGCCTCGTGCTCTCCGCCGAGGTGCAGATCTCGCAGGCGCACGTCGAGAGCCTGCGCAACCTCGCCAAGGTCAAGCGCATCCCGGATCTGGTGTCGGTGCTGGTGGACGACGAACTGGTGACCGCCGAGATTTAGTGCTTGGCGTGCAGGCACTTGGCGTGGTCGTCGAGGGTGTCGATGACGCGGCACTCCTCGATCCGGCCGTGGGCGCAGTCGCCGATCATCCGCACCAGTTCCTCGCGCTGCGCCGCGAGGCGGGAAATCTTCTCCTCGATCTCCACCAGCCGCCGCCGCGCCAGCAGGTCGGCCTCGCAGCAGGGCTTCTCCGGGTCCTGGGCAAGGTCGGCGAGACGGCGGATCGCGTCGATCTCGAAGCCGAGTTCGCGCGCATGGCGGATGAAGCGCAGGCGGCGCACCGCCTCGGGCGGATACAGGCGGCGATTGCCCTCGCTGCGCACCGGCGGCGGCAGCAGGCCGATGCTCTCGTAATAGCGGATCGTCGGGATTTTCACCCCGCTGTCCTTCGACAGCCGCCCGATCGCCAGCATCGCCATTCGCGAAATCTCCCCTTGCTTCTCCAGTGACTGGAGATTGTAGCCTCATCTCAGATAATCGCGCTCGACCGCGAACGAAAGAGGTGAACCATGGGCTGCTGCACGCGCTGCCAAGGGTACGGACCGGTCACGCCGCCGCCCGAAGAGCACGACCACGATCACGATCACGGCCATGGGCATTCCCATTCCCACGGCGGTGGCGCCTCGGTGTGGAAGAGCCTGTGGCAGGACGGCCCGGGCAAGGAAACCGTGGTCTACGCGGTGGCGTTGCAGGCCGCCGCGATCGCCGAACGCCTCTTCCCGCAGATCGACCCCTGGGCGTTCTTGATCGCGCTCGCCGTCGGGATTCTGCCGGTGGCGCGACAGGCGCTGGCGGCGGCGCGGGGCGGCAATCCGTTCTCCATCGAGATGCTGATGACGGTGGCGGCGCTCGGCGCGGCGGCGATCGGCGCGGTCGCCGAGGCGGCGACGGTGGTGCTGCTCTACCTCGTCGGCGAATGCCTCGAAACCGTCGCGGCCTATCGCTCGCAGGCGGGCATCCGCGCTCTCGTCGGCCTGGTGCCGCAAACTGCGCTGCGCCAGACCGCCTCGGGCACCGAGACCGTTGCCGCCGAGGCGCTGGTTCCCGGCGACGTGATCGTCGTCGGCGCGGGCGAACGCATCGCCGCCGATGGCC
>LUYR01000470.1 GCA_001603335.1 Rhodospirillales bacterium Alpha_05
CACGATGTCGCCCGCCGCGCCGCCGGTGATCGCGGCGACGGCTTCGGGGACGAGGGCGGGATGAGACATGTCAACCTCCTGTCGGCTTGCGACGATCCAGGAGATATAACCACGGCTTCCGCCGATTTCAGGCTATTCCTCGGCGTAGAGCAGGATCGCGCCGCCGATCGCCGCGAACATCAGGGGCGCGGCCCACACAGCGAGCCCCGGCGGCATCGCGCCGCTCTCGCTCATCGACGACAGGAAGCCGTCGAGGATCAGGTAGGTCAGGCCGATCACCAGGCTCAGGGTCATGCTCTTGGCCATGCCGCCGATGCGCCGCCCGCCCGCCGCCGCGGGCATCGCGAGCAGGATCATCAGCAGGGGCAGGAACGGCGAGCGCCACGACTTGTGGATGATCGTGCGGTAGTGGGCGGTGGGCGCGACGCCGGAGCGGTCGCCCTCGAGGATTTGCGCGCTCTTCGCGGCGGAGATCCGCTCGGTGGGATGGGCGACGTCCTTGAGGTTGCCGGGCGAGGGGCCTTCGGGCCAGGGCAGGGCGTCGTGGTGCTCCGCCGCCGCGCCGTCTTCGCTCAAGTCGTGGATCGTCACGTTGGCAAGGGTCCACTGGCCGTCGGCGTAGCTTGCCGAGGCGGCGGCGACGCGTTGGCTCAACTGGCCGGAGGGCGCGCGGCGGTAGATCACCACCGCGCCGAGGCGGCGGCCGTTGTCGGCGATGCTCGCCACCGAGACGATGTCGCCGCCCGCGCGCAGCCAGAGGGTGCGCTGCTCGGTGTCGTCGTCGTCGTCGCCATCGGGCGAGACCGTCGCCCACCACTGCGCGAAGGCGCGCTCGGCAGCGGGCGCGATGCGGTCGACCATGACGTAGTTGAGCGCCGCCAGAACCAGGGCGAGCGGCAGCAACGTGCGCAGCAGGCGGTAGGGCGAGAGCCCGGCGGAGCGCAGGATCGCCATCTCGCTGTTGAGCGCGAGGCTGCGGAACGCCAACACCGCGCCGACCAGGATCGCAAGCAGGAACAATTGCTCCATCGCCAGCGGCAGGCGCAGCAGGCTGAAGGTGAGGACGTTGGCGAAGTGCGCCTCCGGCCCGAGCAGGCGGCGCATCGCGTCGAGCATTTCGACCAGCTCGATCAGCGCACTCATCGCCACCAGGACCGCGAGGATGCGGATCACGAACAGGCGCGAGAGGTAGCGGGTGAGGGTCATGCCGGGCGCACCTTGCGCCACGCCACCACCACCACCGCACGCATCCACGAGAGCGCAATGTCGATGGCGACGAACGCCGGATCGAGCGGATTTTCGCCGGGGTGGCGCTGTGCCCGCCAGAACAACAGCCCCGAGATCGCGCCGAACGCCGCCATCGCCAGCCACATCGAGATCACCGGCACCCGCCCGAGCGCCGCCATCCCCTGCAGCGTCTGCATCGTGTAGTGGGTGATCAGCAGCAGCACCGCGCCGAGCACGATGCCCGCGCTGCGCTTGGTGCGGCGCGAGGCGAGGGCGAGCGGGATTGCAAGGAACGGCAGGAACACAACCGACAGCGAGCGCACCACGCGGGAATGGAATTCGGCGCGGGTTTCGGTGCGGGTCCAGTTTCCCGCCGGGGCCTTGCCCGCGAGTTCGTCGAGGGTGAGCTCGCGCACGTCGTCGCCGCGCTCGCGGAAGGGCGGGATGGTGCGGGCGATCGGGCGACGCACGGTGAGGGTCTGGAACCACGCCACCGACGGCGCTTCGCCGGGGCGGATCTCGACCCGCTGCGCGTCTTCGAGATCGAGTTCGTAGTAGCTGCGCAGCGGGCCGAAACTCAGCGAGCCATGCCCGGCGGCGATGGTGATTTCGGCGCCCTTGTCGAAGTAGTGGACGAACACCTTGTCGAGCTCGCCCGTCGCCGAGGTGTGGTCGGCGGTGACGGTGGCGTCCTTTTCGACGCGCGAGAACGACATCTCGGGAATCTGCGCGTTCCACGGGATGTTCATCACCATGTGCATGATCGCGCGGTAGCCGTAGCGGGTATAGGGCTGGGCGTAGCCGAACACCCCGAGGCTGACCAGCGCCAACACCACCGAGGCGGCGACGAACGGCCGCGCGAAGCGCGAGGGCGACACCCCGGCGGCGAGCAGGGCGTCGAACTCGCTGTCGTGGTGGAAGCGCGACATGCTGAGGAAGATGCTGACGAAGAACCCGGCGGGCAGCGCGAGGCCGAGGTAGTGCGGCACCAGCATCAGCGCCATCTGCCACACCAGGTCGATCGGACCGCCCTTCATGCTCACCAGGTCGAAGAGCCGGAGCACGCGCTCGATCACCAGAGAAATCAAAACGATGCCGAGGGCGACGATCAGGCGCTTGCCGAGTTCGGTGAGGACGTAGCGGTCGATCCGGGTCATCGCGCGCGATCCGCCAGGATCCGCTCCGCCATTTCGAGGTCGGCGGGGCGGTCGACGTCGATCGCGGCCTCGGCGAACGGCATGTCGATCGCCACGGCGCGCGCGCCCGCGCGCCG